>DWYB01000034.1 GCA_019118885.1 Candidatus Mediterraneibacter surreyensis
ATGTGCTTCAGGCTCCGCTCCATAATTCGGGAAAAACTAAAGGATCAGAAAGATGATTAAAACCAAAGCCTGAAAATGAAGAACTCGGCTTCGCCTCAAACACTTCATTTTCAGACTTAACATCATCTTTCTGATCCTTAACTTTTTCTTCGAATTATTCCGAAGTCGCCTTCCTCACATACCGGTCATCCCTTTTTAAGTCTTCCCGTGCCTCATCTCCGCCCGTTTTCTTCTTCATCGAATTCGACAGTCACCCCGACAAACACGAATATAAGCCTCACTTATAAATAAATCTTAAAATAAATCAACTCAGAATTGAGACACCCCCGCGGAAAAATGGTTGACATCTCCCATGAATTTCGTTAGTATATCAGTTAAATATTTACAATTGCTAATATGGATTCAAAAGAAAGAGAGGTCAACAAATATGGGAAAAATTATTGGTGAGGGAATTACATTTGATGACGTTCTGCTTGTGCCGGCGTATTCAGAGGTGATTCCAAATGAGGTGGACCTGTCAACGTACCTGACCAAAAAGATCAGACTGAATATCCCGATGATGAGTGCGGGAATGGATACTGTTACAGAACACCGCATGGCAATTGCAATGGCGCGTCAGGGCGGTATTGGTATCATTCATAAGAATATGTCTATCGAAGCTCAGGCGGAAGAGGTTGATAAAGTTAAGAGGTCTGAGAATGGCGTTATAACGGATCCGTTTTTCCTTTCACCGGAGAACACTCTTGAGGATGCAAACAACCTGATGGCGAAGTTCCGTATTTCAGGCGTACCGATTACAGAAGGACGCAAGCTGGTGGGAATTATTACCAATCGTGATTTGAAATTTGAAGAAGACTTCTCAAAAAAGATTAAAGAATCCATGACTTCTGAAGGACTGATCACGGCGAAAGAGGGAATCACGCTTGAGGAGGCGAAGAAGATCCTTGCAAAGGCAAGAAAAGAAAAGCTTCCGATCGTGGATGACGAGGGCAATCTGAAAGGTCTTATCACGATCAAGGATATCGAGAAACAGATCAAGTATCCGTTATCTGCGAAGGATTCTCAGGGACGTCTGCTCTGTGGCGCGGCTATTGGTATCACTGCAAACTGTCTGGAACGTGTCGAAGAGCTTGTGAAAGCAAAAGTAGATGTCGTGGTGATGGATTCGGCTCACGGACACTCTGCGAATGTTCTGCGCACAGTCAGGATGGTAAAAGAGAAGTATCCGGATCTGCAGGTTATTGCGGGAAATGTCGCTACAGGAGCGGGTACAAAAGCTTTGATCGAGGCCGGAGTAGATGCGGTGAAGGTCGGTATCGGACCGGGATCCATCTGTACGACCCGCGTCGTTGCGGGGATCGGTGTTCCTCAGATCACAGCGGTTATGGACTGCTATGAGGCTGCAAAGGAATATGGAATTCCGATCATTGCTGATGGCGGTATCAAGTATTCGGGAGATATGACAAAGGCAATCGCAGCCGGAGCAAATGTATGTATGATGGGAAGTATCTTTGCCGGATGTGACGAGAGCCCGGGAACATTTGAACTGTACCAGGGAAGAAAATACAAAGTATACCGCGGTATGGGATCTATTGCCGCTATGGAAAACGGAAGCAAAGACCGCTATTTCCAGGAAAATGCAAAGAAACTTGTTCCGGAAGGCGTTGAAGGTCGTGTGGCATATAAGGGAACTGTGGAAGATACAGTGTTCCAGCTTATGGGCGGACTTCGTTCAGGTATGGGATACTGCGGTACTCATACAGTAGAAGAGCTTAAAGCAAACGGAAGATTTATCAAGATTTCCGCTGCATCCCTGAGAGAGAGTCATCCGCATGATATTCATATCACAAAAGAAGCTCCGAACTACAGTGTAGACGAGTAGGAGAATAAGCTGATATAAGTTAATAAAGCTGCTGACAGATTGATTCGAAGCCTATAGCGTGGCAAGTATCAATGTCGGCGGCTTTTTGTTTATAAATTCATAAGAATTTGTTCATGATAGTTGTAGAATTATGTGATATCATCATAATTTGGAAGGCGGAACTTACAGATGAATACTTATAGACAAAAGAGAGGAAAGAGCAGAAGAACAGGCGGAAAGAGAAAAAATAGAACCGGAGGGAAATCAGCTGCATCGTCGGGAAGAATATATATAAAATGGGGAATTATTATACTGGCTATTCTGACTCTGACGCTGGCGGTACGAGGATTTCTGGTGCATGGGAGCAAATATGTAAGTGTAGATGCTTCGGAGCCGGATATTGATGTGCAGCTTCTGGATATAAATCCATATTCCAGGCCGGGTATTCAGAGCAATGGAATAACAGGAATTGTGATCCATTATACTGCTAATCCCGGGAGCACAGCTCAGGAGAATCGTGATTACTTTAATGGTTTGCAATATTCTCAGGAGACTTCAGCCAGCAGTAATTTCATAGTTGGCCTTGACGGTGAGATTATACAGTGCGTTCCTACCTGGGAGGTGGCATATGCATCCAATGACAGAAATTATGACACCGTATCAATTGAGGTCTGTCATCCGGATGACACCGGAAAGTTTACGGATGCTACATATCGTTCTCTTGTGCAGCTTACTGCATGGCTATGTGTTAAATTTGGCCTGACGGAAGATGATGTAATCCGGCATTATGATGTAACCGGAAAAAACTGTCCTAAATATTTTGTAGAACATGAGGACGCGTGGGAGGACTTTAAGGAAAATGTAAGTCTTGCTATCACATCTGAAAATTGATATAATAGGTTGATTGTAAATTCCGATTTTTACAGATGTGGAGGAAAAACATGAACGATTTGGAGATGTATCGCGAGCAGCTTGCTCTCTGTGATGACAAGATCATAGATGCTCTTGTGGAACGCAACAGCATTGTTGAGAAGATCATGGTTTACAAAGAGAAATATGGCATGCCCATCCTGCAGCCTGCTCAGGAAGAGAAACAGAAGAAGCAGCTGAATGAAAAACTGGAAGGAAATAAATATCAGGAAGAGATACAGGATGTGTTTGAACGCATACTGCGCAACAGTAAGCGGATCCAGGCAAGAAAGCTTTTCTCTTATAATATCGTCCTGATCGGTTTCATGGGTGCCGGTAAATCTACGATATCCGACTATCTTAGTACAATGTTCGATATGAGACTGGTAGAGATGGACCAGGAAATATCTGAGCGCCAGGAAATGAGCATTCCGGATATCTTTGCAACTTACGGGGAAGAATATTTTCGTAATCTTGAGACAGAGCTGCTCCGTGAACTGCAGACCGGCAGTAACTGTATTATATCCTGTGGAGGAGGCGTTGCTCTTCGGGAGGAAAACGTGGTGGAAATGAAGAAGAACGGGCGAGTGGTACTGCTTACTGCAAGTCCGGAGACAATCTACGAACGTGTTAAGGACAGCAATGACAGACCTTTGCTTAAAGGGAATAATAATGTGGAGTTTATTGCTGATATGATGGAAAAGAGAAGAGAAAAGTATGAGGCGGCTGCAGATATCGTAGTTCAGACGGACAACAAGACAATCCTTCAGATCTGCGAGGAGCTGATTACGAAGCTGATGGAGTTGGATGCAAAGTAATGTTTGAAAGTTTTTTCCCGGATGAATATGTGTCGTCTACATATGTCATCCCGTTTGAAAAATTATATGAAGATGGATACAGAGGCGTTATATTCGACATTGATAATACACTTGTGCCTCACGGAGCCCCTGCTGATGAGCGCGCCCGTAAGCTGTTTCGGCGTCTTGAAAATATCGGATTTGAATCCTGCCTGATTTCCAATAATCAGGAGAAGAGGGTAAAAATGTTTAATCAGGATATCGGTACAAAATATATTTGCAATGCGCATAAGCCGTCTGTTAAAAATTATATCAGAGCTATGGAGATGATGGGAACGGATCGGACAAATACGATTTTCGTGGGGGACCAGCTCTTTACGGATGTCTGGGGAGCGAAAAGAGCCGGTATTCGGAATATTTTGGTAAAGCCGATCCACCCTAAAGAAGAGATACAGATCGTGCTGAAACGGCGTCTTGAGAGTATCGTTCTCCATTTCTATAAAAAAGGATTGAAAAATAAGGAAAATTAGTATAAAATTAATTAATGGAGTGCCGGTAAGGCGCGCAAATCGAAGGAGGAAGATAAATGGTCGCAGCAGGAGATTTTAAGAATGGCATTACCGTTGAGATTGACGGAAATATTTATCAGATTTTGGAATTTCAGCACGTAAAACCGGGAAAGGGAGCGGCGTTCGTTAGAACAAAGCTGAAAAATATCATCAGTGGTGGTGTGGTTGAGAAGACATTCCGTCCGACTGAGAAATTTGAAAATGCTCATATCGACAGAAAGGACATGCAGTATCTCTATAAAGACGGAGATTTGTATAACTTCATGGATGTGGAGACGTATGATCAGATCGCACTTGACTCTGAAGTGGTTGGAGATGCCCTTAAATTCGTAAAAGAGAATGAGACTGTTAAGATTTGTTCTCATAAGGGTAATGTATTTTCTGTAGAGCCGCCGCTTTTTGTAGAACTGGCTATTACAGAGACAGAGCCGGGATTCAAGGGAGATACAGCTCAGGGAGCTACAAAACCGGCAACAGTTGAGACGGGGGCGGTTGTCAACGTGCCGCTGTTCTGCGAGACAGGTGATGTGCTTAAGATAGATACACGTACAGGTGAATATCTGTCAAGAGTTTAATTTAAAAAAGATGAGAAAGATGCGCCAAGTTAAAGCGCATCTTTTTTTGTGAAATACGGAGAAAATCAGGCCGCTCTTTTGTGAAATATGCACCATTGATTTTTGCTGATAGCTCAACTATAATCAAGAGCACATAATATTGTTCAATTATTTTATCTTATTCACAAGGTACATATCGTACCGGATTTCTCATTTAATTTAAAATGCACCGCGTTTTTGCAGAAAGGAGAAAGATGGATTACAGGGCATTTGCCAACGCGGTAGAGGAACAGATAAATCTGAAAATGACGGGAGGTGTCAGAGCTGCGCTGCATACAGCGATAAAGAATAACGGAAAAGAACGGACCGGTATTCTGATCGAATCGCCGGGAATCAATATCTCGCCAACGATCTATCTGGAGGAATATTTCCAGAATTATCAGCAAGGGGTTAAGCTGGAGGTGATCGTGGAGGAACTGATGCGATTATATGAAGATATCAGACAGGATAAGTCGTGGGATTACGAAGAAATATTGAGTTATGAAGGGGTAAAGGACAGGATTGTTTTTAAGCTGGTCAATACTGCAAAGAACAGAAAATTTTTGAATACAGTTCCGCATTTTCCCTTTCTGGATCTGTCAGCAGTGTTTTATGTACTGCTGGAGGTGACAGACGAGGGAACGGCTGCAATGACTATTAATAAAAATCATATGGAGCAATGGGGAATACAGGCGGATGTTTTGTGGACAGATGCAGTGAAAAATTCCAAGAGGCTGTTACCTGCTGAGTTTTTTACTATGAATTATGCGTTGAAAGAGATAATGAGAAAAAATTCCGGATACAGAGCTGACGAGAACAGAAATCTGCTGTATGGAAAAGCTGAAGACCGAGATGGGATGTATGTGCTGTCAAATAAATTGAGAAATTATGGCGCAGCCTGTATTGCATATCCCCATATTTTAGAGATGATCGGCGGTATATTGAGATCGGATTACTTTGTACTTCCAAGCAGTGTACATGAGGTGGTGATCGTTCCGTACTGTGAAGGAATCAGCTTTGCGGAGCTGGACGAGATGGTAAGGGATATCAATGAAACGCAGGTGGATGATGAGGAAGTGCTGAGCGATCATGCATACCTGTACGATATCAGAACAGGGAGTCTCAAGAGGGACTCGGAGTTAATGGCAGGAGGGGTGATGGGATGAGAGAATGGCTCAGGAGACAGGCAGCCCTGATGAGTGCAGTGCTGTTGATGATCACTTTACTGCCATCTGCGGTTGTATCAGCGGATAACAGAGGGTCATATGACATAACATTCCGTATTCATGGGAGCGGAAAAGTCAGGCTGGAATATGCGGATCAGCAGGAAATTACATTTGAGGAAGGAGAGAAAATACTGACCCTGCCTGCGGGAACTTATGTAAAAGTGACTGCGGAACAAAAAGAGAATACAATGGTTTCTGTCGCCGTATCTACAGTGGACGGTATCGAGCTGGAGCCCAGGACTTCAGACAGTGCAGAATCTCATACCAGAGAGATTACCGTGACAGAAATGGATAAAGTGGTGGATATTACATTTGGCGGCGGCCAGGTGCGTATGGCGAAAACAGCGCTGCTGGCTTCCGGGGCAAATGAGAAATTTCCTGAGAAAGGGGATAAATTCACAGGAGTATGCACAGTCAAATCTGTTATCGGAGGAAACGGGCAAACGGTACACGGTGTTACACTCGGAGATTTTACCGGAATCCTGGCCGGGGAAGGAACTGCAGATGCAGACTGCGCCCAGCGATCTGCGGCAGCGCCGATAGAGGGTATGAAATATGATTATACTTACACTGTCACATCAGTGGACAAATCTACGGGAAAAGTTACGGGAAGCCTTTATATGGTTTCGCAGACACAGCCTGCTACAGGCGCGGTTGACAGTCGGGGATACCTAATTGGTTATCAGGCTCTGGCCGGAGTGTTCTCAATTCAGAGACAATATACCGGAAAACTGCAGTTAAAGAAAATATCAGCAGATACGGATATGATAAAAGGAAACGAGTGCTACAGTTTGAAAGGAGCAACATATGGAGTATATTCTGACCCGGAGTGCAAGACGCAGGCAGCGGTATTAACTACAAAGGAAGATGGGACGACTGATGCGGAGGAGCTGCCGGCAGGAAAGTATTATATCAAAGAGCTGACCGCACCGAAGGGATATGCATTGGATAGCAAAAAATATACTGCTGAAGTTACAGCCGGCAGCACGGCTTCAGTAAATGCAAAGGATTATCCTCAGAGCGCCGCTGTCAGCATCTTGCTGGAAAAAGCGGATTCTCAGACGGATAAAAAGGAATCGCAGGGAAATGCATCCTTCGCCGGCGCCGAATTTACTGTCAGATACTATGCAGGATCATATAGCACTGACCCATCGGGAAAAGGAATATCGCCCGCGCGGACATGGGTTGTGAAAACGGACGAAACGGGAAAGGCATATCTGACGGACGGCTTAAAGGTTTCGGGAGATGATTTTTACAGGAATTCAGACGGAAAAAATGTTCTGCCTCTCGGAACTGTCACAATTCAGGAAACAAAAGCGCCAAAAGGATATCTCCTTAATCAGGCAACGTTTATAAGACAGATAACTTCTAAAGGTACGGCCGAAAATGTCAGCACATATAATGCTCCGGTCATATCCGAAGATATTATCTGCGGCGAGCTCCATCTTATTAAGTTCGGACAGGATGAAGACGACTCCCGGGAGAAGAAGACTCCGCTTGAAGGAGTGACCTTCGAAATTATATCAAAGACAACGGGAGAGACAGTTAAGATCACTACAGACAAAAACGGTTATGCTTCTACAGAGCAGCTTGACAATGGACTTGTTTATGATTCTTATATAGTAAAAGAGACGAATACGCCTTTTGGATTTGCACCTGTAGAAAATTTTGAGATCACGATATCAGAAGAAAGTCAGACCTTGCATTATATCCTTGAGGATAAACTGATTGTGGCGCCGGTTCAGCTGGTCAAGAAAGACAGTACCACAGGAAGAACGATTCCGCTGGCAAACGCGGAATTCCGGCTTCTGGATTCGAATAAAAAGCCGGTCACAATGACGACATATTATCCGAAGGAAAAGGTACATGAAACATTTTCTACAGACGGGTCGGGAACATTCAGTCTTCCGGAAAAACTGCCGGCCGGAATTTATTATTTCCGGGAGATAAAAGCGCCGTCGGGGTACCTGCTCAATGGTCAGGATATAAAGTTTGAGATTACTAAAGCCTGCGACTGGAATACACCGGTATCCGTAACCTGTGAAGATGCGCCGGCTATGGGGAAAATCCGTATTGCCAAGGAAGAACAGGAGAGCGGGAATGTGATTCCGGGAGCAGTGTTTGAGATTGCTGCTGCAGAGGATATAGTGACGCCGGACGGAACAGTCCGTGTGTCGAAAGGATCCGTAGTTGATACTGTCACAACAGGACAGGATGGGAAAGCTGTAAGTAAAGCACTTTATCTTGGCAGGTATGCGGTAAAGGAAACAAATGCGCCGGAAGGATATCTGCTGAATACGAAAACCTTTGAGACAGAACTGAAGTATAAAGATCAGAACACAGCGATTGTCTACGCAGATGTGAGGATTGAGAATGAAACGGCAAAAGGAAAGCTGAGGATTGCAAAAACAGATGGAGAGACGGGAAATCTTATTCCGGGAGGAGCAGAATTTGAAGTTATTGCGGCCGAAGACATTACTACACCCGGCGGAACAGTTAAGGCCGGGAAGGGAACGGTCGTTGATACGGTTGCTGCCGGAGAGGATGGCACGGGTGTAAGCAGGGAACTGTATCTGGGAAAATATATTGTAAAAGAGAAGAACGCTCCGGCAGGATATCTGCTGAATTCTGAACCTCAGGAAGTGGAATTGGCGTATAAAGACCAAAATACACGTATTGTTTATGGTGATGTGACAATAGAGGATATGCCGGCAAGGGGTAAGATCGTGATCACTAAGACAGAGGCCGATACAGAGACTTTACTTGAGGGAGCGGAGTTCGCAATCACGGCCGCCGATGATATTGTTACACCTGATGGCACAGTGCGTGCTGAAAAAGGAACTGTTGTCGATAAGGTTATTACGAATGAAGAAGGTGAAGCACATTCAAAAGAGCTGTTTCTGGGCAGTTATACAGTGACGGAACTCAAACAGCCGGACGGATACGTCCGTTCTGATCAGACGTGGGATGTCGAGCTTTTATATAAAGATCAGGATACGGCTGTTGTTACGGAGACCGTCGATGTTCAGAATGCATTGACGGAATTTGTGCTTACAAAGAAAGAGAGCGGAACGGAAGAGTATCTGCAGGGCGTCAGATTTGAATTCTGGAAAAAGACTGAGAACGAAGAAGCTGAGAAAGAAGTTCTGACAACCGGTGAGGACGGAACTATAAAAATCGAAAAAATTGCACCGGGAACTTATTGTATCCGGGAGATAGAAAACGTTCCGGGATATATGCTTGATGGAACGATCTATGAGTTTACAGTGACTGAAGACGGAAGGATAGGTGGTGAAGAGACAGGATTTATGACGGTGGAGAATGAGAAAACAAAAATAACGTGTACGAAAGCGGTGAATACGGAAACAGGCGGACAGGAACTGTTTCCGGAGGAGAGCAGAGTGGTCGATACAGTCAGCATGGAGAACCTGCAGGCGGGAACGGAGTATATGCTGCGGGGAATATTGATGGATCGGGAAACCGGGGAGCCTCTGCGCGAGAATGACTCTGCAACCGGCGCTGTCCTGATGAGTGAGTGCAGATTTACGGCAGCTGACTCGCGAATGGATGTGGATATGGAGTTTATTTTCGATGCGGCAGTGTTTGCGGGCCGGACGATTGTGGTATTTGAATATTTATACCAGGAGGATATTGAGATCAGTCGTCACGCGGATCTGGAAGACCTGATGCAGCAGTTATATGTGAAAGACATAGAACAGCAGGCTGACGAGAAAGAAGAAACAGATACGCCGTCGAAAGCGCCTCAGACAGGCGATGAAGAAAATGCCCTTCCGATAGCCGCTGTGGCTGCGGCGGGAGCAGGAAGTGCAGCTGCCCTGAGCGCGGGGATGCGCGTGAGATATAAAAAGGCTTGCAGGGAAAATGGGAAAGGAAGAGATAAATGGAAGACGTGAATTGAAAAAGTAAATTCGGTATGAAAGAGTTAATTCTATGAATCTCTAAAAAGGTGCATAAAATTAGCTCTTTTTTGTGGATGGACAGAGGATTTTGTGGTAAACTGAATTCAAATTTATAGGAA
>DWYB01000035.1 GCA_019118885.1 Candidatus Mediterraneibacter surreyensis
AGCAGAGGACTGAAAATCCTCGTGTCGCTGGTTCGATTCCGGCTCTGGGCATTTTCTCTGCAAGAAACCAGATATACAGCGGAGAGTATAATTGAATAAGGGCGTGTAGCTCAGGTGGTAGAGCACTTGACTTTTAATCAAGTTGTCCGGGGTTCGAATCCCCGCACGCTCATTATAAAAACAGCGTAAACCCGAAACAAAAGGGTTACGCTGTTTTCTATTAAGGAATAAATATACAATAAAAAGCCGGGAATCAATCACCGGCTGAGAAAAGAGGAAATCTATATTTAAAAAGCAATACTGCTTTGATTGTTTATAATATAACCGTTAAATGTGAGGAATATGTGTTGAATATATAAAAAGGATGTAAAAAATTACCGGAGGAAATAGAAAGAGAAATAGTAGATGGACATAATATTTGGAAATAGTGGAAGCATCTGTCGAAGTAGCAATCAGCAGATGCTTTTCAATTTTCTTTAGCTATGATAAAATATGTAAAGATTCGCCATCATGGACGAAAGTTTTTTATGTGCGATTTAAACGGGGAAAAGCAAAGTATGGAGAATTTATATAGCAGACTGAAAAAACTTGAAAATTCGGATATCTACGCTTTCCATATGCCGGGACACAAGCGTAATAGAGCTCTGACAGGAGCTGATCTGCCCTACGGGATTGATATTACAGAGATTGACGGGTTTGATGATCTCCACCATGCTGAAGGCATATTAAAAGAGTCTCAGCAACGTGCGGCAGAGATCTGGCATGCTGATGAGAGTCATTATCTGATCAATGGAAGTACCGTTGGGATTATCAGCGCGATCCTTGGATGTACACACCGCGGAGACAGAATACTGATGGCACGGAACTGTCATAAGTCTGTATATAATGCTGTCTTTCTGAATGGTTTGTTTCCTGTATATCTTTATCCGCAGCTTCTTTCATCAGGAGAAAAGAGAGAGGGGGATATAAACGGTCCCATTATGGCGTCACAGATAGAGCGTGCACTCGAAGAATATCCGGATATAAAAGCCGTGGTTATAACATCGCCTACGTATGATGGTGTTACTTCAGATATTCATGCAATTGCAGAGTGCGTCCATAGAAAAGGAATTCCGTTGATCCTTGATGAAGCGCACGGCGCTCACTTCGGATTTCATCCGTATTTTCTGGAAAACGGAAATGATATGGGAGCAGACATTGTGATCCACAGTCTGCACAAGACACTGCCTTCACTTACACAAACGGCTTTGCTGCATATGAACGGTAGTATTGCAGATAGAGACAGAGTACATATGTATCTTGATATATTGCAATCAAGCAGTCCGTCTTATGTACTTATGGCATCAATTGATGAGTGCGTGAGACTTTTGCAAGAGAAGCGGGAAGAGGTATTCTGCAGATATGTAGATATGCTGCGGGAGACAAGAGAACAATTAAAGAATATGTCCCATTTGACATTATGGGAGTGCCCGGATTATGATCGATCAAAAATTCTCATATCTACTGCGGGGTGTGCAGAACAGGGGGGAGAAATAAAAAAATATACAGGAAAACGATTGTATTATGATTTAAAAGAAAAATATTTACTGCAATTTGAAATGTGTGCACCAGATTATGTAATAGGTATGACTGCTCCAGGAGATACGGTAAATGGAATGCGCAGACTGGTTAAGGCATTGGAAGAAATTGACTCAAAACTTGCAAAAAGAAAAATAAATGCATCAGAATATGCAAAAATTGACAATAATAGAACTATACCGCACGAAAACGAGCAAGTATATTTAATCGGAGAAATTAATAAGTTGCATAAGAAAATAAAAAGAAAACAATTTGCGGCGTGCGCCGGATGTGTTTCTGCAGAGTATGCATATATTTATCCTCCGGGTATTCCTTTGATCGTGCCGGGGGAGAGAATATCAGAAACAACCGTGGAATTGATCATGAAATATCAGAAGACAGGGTTTAACATTCGCGGAACACATGAAACGGGAAATATCGAGGTACTGGATAATGGGTAAAATATATTATGTTATGGGAAAAAGTTCTTCCGGAAAAGATACGATATATAAGAAATTATTGGAGAGATGTTCGGAACTGCGCACGATTGTTCCGTATACGACGAGGCCGATCCGGGATGGTGAACAGGATGGAGTTGAGTATTATTTTGTTGATCAGAGGCGTTTTAAGGAAATGCAGGATGCAGGGCAGGTTATAGAAGCGCGTTCTTACAATACGAAATGTGGTGTATGGATATACTTTACTGCAGACGATGGGCAGATCGATCTGGAGCACTATAATTATTTGATGATCGGCACTTTGGTGTCATTCAAGGCGCTAAAAGAATATTTTGGTGAAGCAGCGCTTGTGCCGGTCTATATTGAGGTGGAGGACGGCGAGAGACTGACACGTGCTCTGGAGAGGGAGAAACATCAGCCGGCGCCCCGCTATGCGGAAATGTGCAGGCGTTTCCTCGCTGACGAGGACGATTTTTCAGAGGAAAATCTGAAACGGGCAGGCATTGTACATCGATTCAGAAATCAGGATCTTTCTGAGTGCTTATTGGAAATTCAGGAGTATATTGGACTATAACTTCATTCGATAATGTGTTATACTTAATAGGTAGATTTGCGAACAAAAAATAAACGGCAGGTGACAGGTATGAGCGGTTTTAAAGATGTGGTCGGCCACAAGAACATAATTAAATACATTCAGAATGCGGTGACGGCGGATGCTGTTTCTCATGCATATATATTAAACGGCGAAAGAGGTTCGGGTAAGAAAATGCTTGCCAATCTGTTTGCAATGAGCATGCAGTGTGAGAACAGAGATGAGGACGGAGACGCATGCGGAAAATGCCAGTCTTGTAAGCAGGCGATGAGTGGCAATCATCCGGACATCATACGTGTGACACATGAAAAGCCGAATACGATCAGTGTGGATGATATCAGAGTGCAGGTGAACGATGATATTGTGATCCGGCCTTACAGCAGTAAGTATAAAGTTTATATCATAGCAGATGCTGATATGATGACAGTGCAGGCACAGAATGCGCTTCTCAAAACAATCGAGGAGCCGCCGTCTTATGCGGTGATCATGCTGCTCACAGAGAACGCAGAAGTTCTTCTGCCGACGATCCGGTCGAGATGCGTCATGATGAAACTCAGGAATATCAAGGATCAGCTTGTGAAAAAATATCTGATGGAACAGCTGGAAGTGCCTGATTACAAAGCGGACGTATGCGTTGCATTTGCTCAGGGAAACATGGGAAAGGCGATTATGCTTGCGCATTCAGAATATTTTAATGAGATCAAGGATGAGGCGGTACATCTTCTCAGAAATATTGATGAAATGACGGTGCCGGAGCTTATGGAAGCGGTGAAACGCTGCATGACCTATAAGCTGGAGATCAATGATTATCTTGATATCATTGCGATATGGTACCGGGATGTACTGATCTATAAGGCTACAAAAAGTGTAGACAGGGTGGTATTTTCAGATCAGATGAAATATATCAAAGAGCGCGCCAGAAAGAGTTCATACGAGGGGATTGAAAATATACTGGATGCTCTGGAAAAAGCAAAGGCAAGAATGAAAGCAAATGTCAATTTTGAATTGGTAATGGAACTGCTTTTGCTGACAATAAAGGAGAATTGACAGAATGACGAAAGTAATAGGAGTCAGATTTCGGACCGCAGGAAAGATTTACTTTTTTGCGCCGGGGAAATTTGAGATAAAGCGTGGAGACAACGTGATTGTTGAGACTGCACGCGGCGTAGAGTTTGGACGGGTAGTAAGCGGCCCAAGAGAGGTAAAAGACGAAGAGGTCGTCCAGCCGTTGAAGTCTGTGATCAGGATGGCGTCGGATCAGGACCGAAAAACAGTTGAGAAAAACAAGCAGAAAGAAAAAGAGGCATTTAAAATATGTCTTGAAAAAATACGGAAACACAAACTTGAAATGAAACTGATCGATGTGGAGTATACGTTTGACGGCAACAAGATTTTGTTTTATTTCACCGCCGACGGAAGGATTGATTTCAGGGAACTGGTCAAAGATCTGGCGGCTGTGTTCCGGACAAGGATTGAGCTGCGGCAGATCGGCGTGAGGGATGAGACCAAGATAAAAGGTGGAATCGGCATATGCGGCCGGCCGTTATGCTGCAGTACGTATCTGACGGAATTTTCCGCAGTCTCGATTAAAATGGCGAAAGAGCAGAATCTGGCACTGAATCCGACCAAGATTTCGGGAGTATGCGGAAGGTTGATGTGCTGTCTGACAAATGAAGAAGAGACATATGAAATGCTGAACAGCCAGCTCCCTTCTGTCGGAGATACCGTGACAACGAAAGAGGGGCTGACAGGAGTAGTACATTCGTTGAGCGTTCTTCGTAAGCTGGTGAAAGTGGTAGTGAATCTGGAAAATGATGAGAAAGAGATTCGTGAGTATCCGGCCGACGAGTTAAAGTTCAAACCGCGTAAGAAAAAGAAAAAAGTCTCCAAAGAGGAGATGAAGAAACTCGCCGCACTGGAAAAGGAACAAGGAGCGTCAAAGCTGGATGATAAATGATAAAAGAACAGATCTGGTAAGACCCGGGGAACGGTTGGACGATCTGCAGATCGGAGGTCTTGAGCTGATCCAGAATCCGGGCGGATTCTGCTTTGGAGTAGACGCTGTATTTTTGTCTGATTTTGTGAAAGTCAAGCCTGACGAGACGGTGCTCGACATGGGAACAGGGAATGGGATCATTCCCGTTCTTTTGTCCGTCAAAACCCGCGGCAGGAAGTTTACCGGACTTGAGATACAGGCTGATACAGCCGATATGGCAAGACGGAGTGTAGCATATAATCATCTGGAGGATCGGATTGAGATTGTGACAGGGGATATAAAAGAGGCGGCGGAAATATTCAAGCCGGCCTTTTTTGATGTTATTACGACGAATCCGCCTTATATGCTCGCAGAGCACGGGCTGCGGAATCCGGACAGTGCAAAAGCGATCGCAAGGCATGAGGTGCTGTGTACGCTGGATGATATTTTGCGGGAAAGTATGCGTCTCCTGCAGGATAAAGGAAGGTTCTATATGATACACAGACCTTTCCGACTGACTGAGATTATGATCAAAATGAGTCACTATAAGATCGAGCCTAAGCGGCTGCAATTTATACACCCATATATAGACAAAGAACCGGTATTGGTACTGATCGAAGGCGTGAGGGGCGCCAGATCCAGAGTTACTGTAGAACCGCCGATCATTATATACGGCGAGAGCAGATCGGAAAGGAACTGACGAATGGCTGATGTGAAAACAGGATCGGCCTCAGAGTCGCAACATGCTTCGTAATGTATCAGAGAAAAGGAGAAGATCATGTCGGGAACTTTATATTTATGCGCCACGCCTATCGGAAATCTGGAAGATATGACTTTTCGGGCAGTCCGCATACTGCAGGAAGTAGATCTGATCGCAGCGGAAGATACGAGGAATAGTGTGAAGCTTCTGAATCATTTTGATATTCATACGCCGATGACCAGTTATCATGAATACAATAAATACGATAAGGGAAAGAAGCTGGTAGAGAAACTGCTCGACGGCAGCAGTATCGCATTGATCACAGACGCGGGAACTCCCGGAATATCAGACCCAGGGGAAGAGCTGGTGCAGATGTGCCACGAGGCAGGAATCTGCGTGACTGCGGTTCCGGGGCCGGCTGCGTGCATTACAGCGCTGACAATATCCGGACTCCCCACCCGGCGGTTTGCATTTGAGGCATTTCTTCCCACAGATAAAAAAGAAAGGGAAAACATACTACAGGTATTGGAAAGAGAGCAGCGGACGATCGTACTGTATGAGGCGCCGCACAGATTGATCAAGACACTGAAGCTCTTGGCGGAACGTCTGGGAAAAGACAGAAAAGTAAGCGTATGCCGGGAACTGACCAAGCGGCATGAGACAGTATATCGTGCTTCTCTTTCGGAAGCTGCGTCATATTATGAGAGTCATGAACCGAAAGGCGAGTGTGTTCTTGTAATAGAAGGGATGAGCCGTGAAGCGATTGAACAGGAAGAGAAAGAGAAGTGGGCGGATATGAGTATAGAGGAACATATGGAACATTATCTTTCGCAGGGATTTGATCGAAAAGAGGCAATGAAAAAGACTGCGAAAGATCGCGGGGTTCCTAAAAGAGAAATTTATAATTATCTTGAGAAAGAAAAAAGTTGATAAAATAACAGACATCGGTAGATTACCTGATGTCTGTTATTTTTCCGTCTTTCATAAATACAACTTTCTTGTTTAAGCTGACAGCCTCCTGATAATCATTCGTTACATAGAGGACGGTAATGTTCAGTTCTTCATTGATCTTGAGAATATCTCCGAGCATCTCCATGCGCCGGGCGTCGTCCTGTCTGGCGAAGTCTTCATCTACAAGAAGTACTTTCGGCTGGCAGACGACAGCACGTCCGAGAGCCACCCGCTGCTTGTCCGTGTCGGAAAGCGATTTGATCTTTTTGTCGAGAACATCTGTGAGACCGAAGAACTTAGCCGCGGATTTTACCCGGCTGTCGATCACAGTTCTCGGCAAATCTCTGAGTCGGAGACCGAGCGCCATATTGTCATAAGCATTAAAATGGCGGTACAGGGTATAATTCTGAAATGCCATTGCCAGACGCCGGTCGCGGGGAAGAATATCGTTGAGCAGATCTTTGCCAAGCCAGATCTCGCCGGAAGTGATGTCCTCCAGACCTCCGATCATGCGAAGGATCGTAGATTTTCCACAGCCGCTCGGGCCGTGAAAAATAACAAATTCACCGTCTTCTATATGAAGGCTGACGTCATTTACGGAGACGAATCCGTTTGGGTAAGTTTTAGTCAGGTGCTCTAATGTCACGCTTGCCATAAGGAAACCTCCATATCTGTATTCTCTTGCCTGTACAGATATTTTAGCACAAAGGCAAAGCTCCTACAATCCCAAAGGCAGAAGAAGATCGGCCAGAAGCACACTTGCCGCGAGTCCGGCAAATGTAGCCAGCAGGGCGCCGGCCAGTGTATAACGGGAATGTTTGACTTTGGCGGTCATGAAATAGACGCTCATTGTATAAAAAATCGTCTCTGTACAGCAGAGAGAGATGGACGCGATCAGTCCGATGCGGGAATCCGTTCCGAATTCTTTAAAAATATCCAGCAGAAGACCGGTTGCAGCGGAGGAAGAAAACATTTTTACCACGGTGAGAGGTACGAGCTCGCCGGGAAAACCGATCAGTCCGGAAAACTGTCCGATCACATCAGCTATAAAGTCGAGAAATCCGGATGCGCGCAGGATACCCACTGCAGCCATCAGTCCGATCAGCGTGGGCATCAGACGGATTACTGTGAGGAACCCGCTTTTTGCCCCTTTGATAAAAGATTCATACACATTGACTCCATTGATGATTCCGTAGACAACAATGCTCAGGATGATAAAAGGCACAATATAGTCGGAAATGTAAATTAAAATATTCATGAAATCCTCCGTGACGGATGGTGTTCATTTTATTTATATGCATTTTCCCTATGGAATATCGCGGGAATACGAATCATAAGATTTATTAAAGTCATTTCAGCAGGAGATCATATGCTGCATCTCGATATTTCTTACATAAAATCCATTTATATAAATCAAAAGAAATATATAAATATCTCGGCACTGGTTATGAGTCTGGCTAGTCTTCTGATGATGTCAGCATGCGGAGCACAGGAACCGGAAGATAAAAATGACAAATTTGAAGCTTATACCGAAGAGCTGTTCTGCAGCGAAGTCTCAGCTAATACGATCAGTCTGCATTATACTCTGAAGAATCCGGAAGACTACGGTATTTCTGAGAAAGAGATTACTATGGGAAGCTTTGACACGGATGATGAAACGATAAAGGCTTCTGTCGAAAATATGAAACAGTCGCTTCAGGCGTTCGATCATGATGAGCTGGATCTGCAGAACAAAATTACTCTGGATATCCTGCGGTATCAGACAAAGGCAGCAGAGCAAAGAGCGGATTATCTCTTGTATGAGGAGCCGCTTGGGCTTGTAAGCGGAGTGCAGACACAGTTTCCTGTAGTTTTATCAGAATACCGGTTTTATGACAGACAGGATGTGGATGTATACCTTGAACTTCTGGAGACGACGGACGACTACTTTGACAGTCTGATCAAATTTGAGAGGGAAAAGGCTGCGGCAGGATTGTTTATGGCTGATTACGCTTTGGATACGGTAGTGGAGCAGTGCAAGGCATTTCTGGACATGGGAGACGGGAACTATCTGTATTCAACATTTGCGGATCGGATCCAGGAAGTAGAAGAACTGACAGAAGAAGAAAAAAGCCAGTATATTCAGGATAATGCCCTGGCGGTAAGCGATTGTATATTTCCGGCATATGAAAAGCTGACCGCAGCTTTGGAGGGACTTCGGGGAAGCGGAGAAAATGAAAAGGGGCTTGTATACCTGTCCGGAGGAGAAGAGTATTATAAACTGGTCGTTCGACAATCAACAGGATCTGACCGGTCTGTGGAAGAGATGGAAGATCTGACGCGCAGACAGATAACGGCTGACCTTGAAGCGATGGAGCAGGTACTGGGCGTTACTACTGAAGAGGCGCAGGATGCGGCAGCGTCTATGGTACAGAACTCTGCAGAGTTGATACTGACATGGCTGCAGGATGGGATTGCCGGAACGTTTCCCGAGGCACCTGATACCGCACTGGAAGTCAAGTATGTTCCGGAAGAGATGGAAGAACATCTAAGTCCGGCCTTTTATATGATCCCGGCAGTCGATAATACACGGGAAAATGTGATCTATATTAATCAGGCACATATGAATGACGATCTGACATTGTTTACGACACTGGCTCACGAAGGATATCCGGGGCATTTGTATCAGACTGTTTATTATGAGAGTAAAGATCCGGATCCGATCCGCAGTGTGATGGATTTCGGCGGATACGTGGAAGGGTGGGCCACATATGCGGAGATGGGCAGCTATTACCTGACGCCCCTGTCAAAAGAACAGGCTACTCTGCTTCAGAAAAACAGTTCGATTATACTGGGGCTGTATGCACTGGCTGATATGGGAATCCATTATGAAGGATGGAGCCGAATGGATACTGTGGCATTTTTCAGCAATTATGGGATCACGGATGCAGAGACGATCGAGAGGATCTATGAACTTATTATAGGGTCTCCGGGAAATTATCTGAAGTATTATATCGGTTACGTGGAATTTCTGGAGCTTAAGAAAGAATGGGCGGAAGATAAAGGAGACGGATTTTCCCAAAAAGAGTTCCATGAGGCCGTGCTGGGAGTAGGACCGGCGCCGTTTGAGATTGTAGAAAAATATATGTGGAATATAGGAGAATGAAATGCTGAACTATCTGTGGGCGGGAATGATTCTTGCCGGAATTATTTTTGGAGCGTTTAACGGAAGAATGCAGGATATCACAAATGCTGCGCTGGATTCGTCAAAGGAAGCTGTGACGCTGTGTATTACAATGATTGGCGTAATGGCATTCTGGACCGGTATCATGGAGATCGCTTCAAGGGCCGGTATCATACAGATGGCTTCTGATAGGATGCGCCCGCTGATACGGTTCCTTTTTCCAAACCTGCCGGAGAGACATAAGGCGGAAGAACATATTTGTACGAATTTTATTGCAAATTTTCTCGGACTTGGCTGGGCGGCTACGCCGGCCGGACTGAAGGCTATGGAAGAACTCAGTAAATTAGAAGATGATAGAAGAAATAAAAAAATGACGGGCCCTGTAAGGGGCAAAGCTATCGCCAGCAATGAGATGTGTACGTTCCTTATTTTGAATATCTCATCACTTCAGTTGATTCCGGTAAATGTGATAGCATACAGAAGCCAGTATGGAAGTGTGGATCCTGCGGGAATTATAGGGGCTGGCATACTGGCTACAACGGTAAGTACAGGGGTGGCTGTGGTGTTTTGTAAACTGATGGACAGACGGCGAAAATGAATGCTCACTTTTTAATGTTTCTTTAATCTTCTGTATCTATAATGTAATTGCATTAAGAAAAGAGAGGAGAGACGAAAGAATGTTAAAAAAGATAGGGAAAAAAGGAATTATCGGAATAATAGCGGGAGCAGTTGTCCTGCTTGCGGCGGTTGTGTTGATTCTTATTATGGTGTTAAGGATTGACGCAGTACAGGCACAGAATATCGCTTTGCAGCAGACTGGTGGCGGCGAGATCGTGGGGCAGGAGATCAGCAGTGAAGGACTTTGGAATGAATATGAGTACACGATCGTAAATGGGGATTATTGGTATGATATTGAGATCGGAGGCTTCGGCGGTGTAGAGAACTTCGAATCAGGTACGGGCGATGGTTGGAGATATTAAAGAGAAACAAAAAAAGTGCTTGCAATTCTGATTCCACTGTGGTAATATAAACAACGGTCACTGCGAAAGCAGTGACCGTATAGTGGCCCCGTGGTCAAGCGGTTAAGACATCGCCCTTTCACGGCGGTAACACGGGTTCGATTCCCGTCGGGGTCATTCGTCGCCTTGTAAATTCGAAAGAACCTCATTAACGGCGGCGACGTGCATCGCACGTAAGCGACTCAAAGACAGTCGCTAAGTGCTCATAGCTAGGCGCAGTAGCCAAGTGGTAAGGCGTGGGTCTGCAACACCCTGATTCACCGGTTCAAATCCGGTCTGCGCCTCTTGTCAAAATAAGGAGAAACGTTGAAAAATCGGCGTTTCTCTTTATTTTTTCCTTTTATTCGTTTGAACACCTTTGAACACCTGACAGACCTAAGTGGCTGAATGTGGAAATATCATTGGTTTCTTTATGGACGTTGCGGAGATAGTGAAGTGTTGTATTCACTTGGCTATGCCCCATTAGTCTACTGATCGCCACGAGGTTTTCGCCATCATACGCCTGTGAAGCATTGTAGAACCTGATTTTATGCGAACTATGATATTCTACTCCGGCTTCTCTGCAATACTTCTTTAAACGGCGGTTAAAACTGTGTGTTGTCATTATTCGTCCGTCTGGTTCAAAAATGTATTTACCGAACGGGTTCAGCCGTTTTGCCTTTTTCAGAATCTTCAAGGCTTCGTCTGTTAGATACTGTTTACGGAAACCGTGTGACGTATGCCCTTTCATATCATCAGATACTACAGTCTCACATTTTGAAAAAGTCAGATCGTCATTTAATGTCCTGCTTGTTGTGACCTGCCTGTGTAAGTAAATGGTTCTTTCCTCATAGTCGATATCTTCCCAACGTAATCCCTTTGTTTCGCCTACCCTTATGAAAAGATAAAACGATAACTGGATCGCCAGAGAATACGGTTCATTTACAGATTGGAGATAGGATAGCAGTTTCCATGTCTCTTCCTGTGTAAATACATTTTCTTCCTGTTTCTCTACCGGCTTATATGCAAACTGTTTAAAGTCTACATCAGCTACCGGGTTGTGGGAAATCAATTCTTCCTCAACTGCATAGTACATAATGCCATTCAATACAGCCCGTGCATTACTGATCCGTTTATGTGTGTATTCTCTGTCCTTTGTGATCTTGCGGAAGAAGCGGATAATCGTAATCGGTTTGATCGCGGATATCGGCATTTTGGCAAGGTCTGTTCCCTTATAGAAATGATTCCATTCACAAGTGTACTCCTGAATGGTTTTTGGCTTAGTGGGGGTAAAATCCCTTTTGTATAAAAGCCATCTTTCATATAAGGCTTCAAGAGTGTTCTGCTTTTCTGCATTTTTTGCTTGTTCCGTATAAAATCTTACGATTTCTTTTTCAAGGTTCTCTTTACTCCTGCG
>DWYB01000036.1 GCA_019118885.1 Candidatus Mediterraneibacter surreyensis
TTTAACCATAGCATTGATGAAAAGGGAAGACTCATCATCCCGGCAAAGCTAAGGGATGACCTGGGTGACAGTTTTGTCATCTGTAACGGACTGGAAGGCTGCCTCTTTGTATACTCTCAGGAAGAATGGAATAAATTTGTCGCTGAGCTTGAAACCTTACCACGTATGAATAAGGATGCCAGAATCTTTAAGCGTTACTTCTTTGGAAGTGCTTCTGAGGGCAGCTTCGACAAGCAGGGGAGAGTTCTTGTTCCGCCGTCGCTCAGAAAAGCAGCGCATCTGGAGAAAGACGTTGTTCTGGTGGGAGTCCAGGACCGTGTTGAGATCTGGGACAAGGCTCTGTGGGAGGAGCGCAGCCAGGTGAGTGAAGAAGATCTGGACGCTATCGCAGAGCGTATGGAATCCATAGGAATCAGAATCTGACTTAGGAGGAGACCATGGCATTCAATCACACATCCGTCCTGCTCAGGGAGACAGTGGACGGGCTTAACGTCAGACCGGACGGCATATATGTGGACGCAACGCTGGGGGGCGGCGGACATGCCTTTGAAGTGTGCAGCCGGTTAAATGACAAGGGGAGATTTATAGGTATAGACCAGGACGCCGACGCTATCGAGGCGGCGGGAAAACGTCTGGAAGGCTTCGGGGAGAAAGTCACGATAATACGGAGCAATTACCGTGATATGAAGCCGCAGCTCCACAAGATAGGCATTGATAAGGTCGACGGCATCGTCATAGATCTTGGCGTGTCATCCTATCAGCTTGATACAGCCGACAGGGGATTTTCATACCGGGTGGATGCACCTCTTGATATGAGGATGGATCAGAGACAGAAGATGACGGCGAAAGATATTATCAATGGTTACAGTGAATCGGAACTTTATCGTGTGATCCGGGATTACGGGGAGGACAGATTCGCAAAGAACATTGCGAAACATATTGTCGCAGAACGCGAGAAAGCACCGATCGAAACAACGGGACAATTGAATGAGATTATACGGCACGCCATACCGATGAAGATTCGGAAAACGTCGGGACATCCGTCAAAACGAACGTTCCAGGCGATCAGGATTGAACTGAATCATGAATTGGATGTGCTGAAAGATTCGCTGGATGAGATGATTGATATGTTGAATCCGGGGGGACGGATCTGTATTATTACATTTCATTCATTAGAGGACAGGATTGTAAAGAGTGCATTCCGCAAGAATGAAAATCCATGTACTTGTCCGAGCCATTTTCCTGTTTGTGTCTGTGGGAAAGTCTCAAAAGGAAAAGTGGTGACGAGAAAACCCATCCTTCCCACTGTGGAAGAGATGGAGTCAAACAGTCGTTCAAAGAGTGCCAAGCTCAGGATATTTGAACGTTCGTAAGCAACAGGGAGTAGTTAAGATATATGTTTACGTTCTGACGGGAAGGGGAGAGCCGGTCGGAACAAAAGCAGGGAGAGGAGCAGTTCGCTATGGCAGCAGGGTATCACACATATAATTACAGAAGATCTGGTCAAAGGGGTAGAGATCAGAGGCAGTTCTATGTGTACGGAAATACCGTGCGCCAGGCGGAGCCTGTTCCGGTAAGAACACCGAAGGAGCGGCCGGCGCAGCCTAAGAGGACAAGCCGTCAGGTTGCGAGAAACAGAAACAGGGCTATGAGTATCAGTCCTGCGTATGCGGTATTTCTTACAGTGGCAGCAATATGTGCGGTTTTGATCTGTGTTCTGTATTTAAATCTGCAGTCAGATGTGGTAAGCCGTTCGGAGCACGTTACGGCGTTGCAGGAGGAACTTGCGGATCTTACGGAAGCAAATGATACGAAATACAATGCTGCGGCGGATTCGGTTAATCTGGAAACCGTGCGCGAGAAAGCAATGAATGAGATGGGGATGGTGTATGCATCAGAGGGAACTGTAATAGAATATGACAGTCCTGCCGGCGACTATGTCAAGCAGTACAGCGATATTCCGGAGAATGGAGTGCTTGCAAAGTCCAGCGATGCATCCCGGTAACATATTTCAGACAAAACAGATATAAATAAGGAAATTTTGATATGTCAGGCAGAAAAAGAAAGAAGAACAGATTTGAGTTTTTGACTAGAAAATTCCCGATTAGAATGCAACGAAAGCTGGTAATGCTATTTATGGCAGTGATACTGGCTTTTGTTGTTCTTATAGGAAGGATCACTGTGATCAATGCATCGAAAGGGAGCAGTTACACAAGGATTGTTTTGGATCAGCAGAATTATGACAGCAGAGTGATTGCGTTCAAGAGGGGAGACATTGTGGACAGAAATGGAACGAAGATGGCAACCAGCGAACGTGTCTATAATGTGATACTTGATGTGGCTGTAATGACAGGAAACGGTGAGAAGGATGATTATATCGAACCTACAAAAGCAGTGCTTGAGGAATGTTTTGGGATTGACGGGAACACTGTGGATGATTTGATCGAGGAGCGTCCAAACAGTCAGTACGAGATCCTGAAGCGGGGGATTGATTATGAGACGGCTCAGAAATTTAATGCCATAGATGAAGATGATAAAAATTATCCCAATGTCCGCGGCATTTGGCTGGAAGAGGACTATACAAGATCCTATCCGTATGACAGTCTGGCCAGCGATGTGATCGGGTTTACATATGCCGGAAATGCAGGAGCTATAGGAATCGAGAGCGCCTACAACGATGTCCTGAACGGTACGGACGGAAGAGAATATGGATATTTTGATTCTGAATCTTCTCTGGAAAGAACAGTAAAACCTGCCAAGAACGGAAATACTGTTGTGTCTACTATTGATGTGACATTGCAGAGTATAGTGGAAAAAGCAATTAAAAACTTTAACGAGGGATTTGAAAAAGACGGAGAGCCGGGCAGTAAGAATACAGCGGTCATCGTAATGAATCCAAATACAGGAGAGATACTGGCGGAGGCGTCTTATCCCAATTTTGATCTCAACAATCCCAGAGATCTGTCGCAGTTGTATTCAGATCAGGAGTGGGATGCCATGAGCGATGACGAGCAGCTTGAAGCGATGAATGATCTGTGGAGAAATTTCTGTGTCAGTGACGCTTATGAGCCGGGGTCGACTATAAAGCCTTTTACTGTGGCAGCAGCTCTGGAATCGGGAACGCTTAATGGTGATGAGACGTTCTACTGTGATGGCTCAAAAAATGTGCTTGGAGTAGATATAAGCTGTGCTCACAGAGATGGACACGGAACACAGACGGTACAGGATGCTATCGCTAATTCCTGTAATGTGGCGCTGATGGACATTGCGCTGGATATGGGAAAGGATAATTTCACTCGGTATCAGAGTATTTTCGGATTTGGGAAGTATACAGGTATAGATCTCCCCGGTGAGGCGGAGACGTCCGGACTTCTATATTCTGCTGAAAATATGACGGATATCGATTTAGCTACCAACTCATTTGGCCAGAACTTTAATGTAACGATGACACAGCTTGCATCGGCATTCTGTTCACTTGTGAACGGCGGTTATTATTATGAGCCTCATGTTGTAAAGCAGATTCAGGATGAGGAAGGCAACGTAATAGAGACAAAAGATCCTGTGCTGCTTAGAAAGACTGTTTCAGCTGAAACGTCGCGTGCCCTGAGAACATATATGAAAGCTACATTGGATTATGGTTCTGGTCAGGAGGCCAAAGTAGAGGGATATGATATCGGAGGAAAGACAGGAACAGCGGAGAAGCTCCCGCGAGGTAATGGAAAGTATCTTCTTTCATTTATCGGATTTGCTCCTGTGGATAATCCGGAAATCGTAATCTACGTTGTTGTGGATGAACCAAATACGGATGCCCAGGCAAACAGCGGTTACGCACAGGGAATTGCCAGGGAGATTATGGAGGAGGCTTTCCCTTATCTGGGAATCACCACCATTGAGGAGAGCGGACAGGAGACAAAGACAGAGGGAACAGGCGTAACGCAGAGCGAGTATACGGATTATGACGAAAACTATGAAGAGACATATGATAATCCGGATGGATCTTATATAGATGAAGATTATGATCCGGATCTGGATGACTGGGCCTCGGATGATACGGAAGAGTAAAACAGGAATAACCCTGCAGAAGATGTAATAAGCTGTAACAACATCTTTTGCAGGGTTATTATAGTATGAAGAACAAGACATATAATAAGAAGAAGATACTGGTGGTCTTTCTTGGAGCGGCTTTGATCCTGTGCGCTTTGATCGGACGGCTTGTCTGGCTGATGATCTTTGATGCAGAGTATTACCAGAAACTGGCTCAGGATCTGCATGAAAGGGAACGGGAGATAAAAGCGGCCAGAGGCGAGATAGTAGACAGAAACGGAGTGGTTCTGGCTGCTAACCGAACCGTGTGTACGATATCTGTGATCCACAGCCAGATTGAAGATCCGGAACGGGTCATAGAAGTGCTCTGCTCGGAGCTTGAACTGGAAGAAAATGATGTGAGAAAACGAGTTGAAAAAGTGTCTTCTATGGAAAAAATCAAGACGAATGTGGACAAGGAAACAGGGGACAGGATCCGGGATTATGATCTGGCGGGAGTTAAGGTAGATGAAGACTACAAAAGATATTATCCGTTTGATGATCTGGCCTCAAGAGTGCTGGGATTTACGGGGGGCGACAATCAGGGAATTATCGGTCTGGAAGTAAAGTATGAAGACTATCTGAAAGGAACCAACGGCACGATCCTGACAGTGACGGATGCCCGTGGGGTTGAGCTGGATGCGGTGGCGGAAGATCGGATCGAGCCGGTTGCGGGAGAGACGCTTCAGGTGAGTCTTGATTATAATATTCAGGCTTTTTGCCAGCAGGCGGCAGAAAACGTTCTGGAGGAAAAACAGGCGGAAGCAGTTTCGATTCTGTTGATGGATCCGCAAAACGGAGAGATCTATGCCATGGTAAATGTTCCGGAATTTAATCTGAATGATCCTTATGAGCTGAATACGGGAGTGGATGAGGATAAACTTTCTGATGAAGAACTGCAGGAACAACTTAATCAGATGTGGAGAAACCGATGTATTAATGATACGTATGAGCCGGGATCTACATTTAAGATCATTACGGCCTCCGCATGTCTGGAAGAAGGTGTTGTGTCACTGGACGATACCTTTTTCTGTCCGGGATACCGGATCGTGGAAGACAGAAAGATACGGTGTCATAAGGTGGGAGGCCACGGACAGGAGACATTTGTACAGGGAATTCAGAATTCCTGTAATCCGGTGTTTATGGATATCGGTCTTAGACTGGGATCAGATCGATTCTACGATTATTTTGAAAAATTCGGATTACTGAAGCTGACGAATGTAGATCTGCCTGGGGAAGCAGGCACGATTATGCACAGGAAAGAGGATATCGGAACGGTGGAGCTGGCTACTATGACGTTTGGGCAGTCTTTTCAGGTAACGCCGATCCAGATGGCCGTAACCGTCAGTTCCCTTATAAATGGAGGGACACGGGTAACACCCCATGTTGGCACGGCGGTGCTTGATGAAAACGGTGAAATAATAGATCGATTTGACTATGAAGTGGAGAAAGGCATTGTGTCAGCGAAAACATCAGAAACGATGCGGATGCTTTTGGAAAGCGTAGTATCTGAAGGATCCGGGAAAAATGCTTATATTGAGGGGTATGAGATCGGAGGTAAGACGGCTACATCTCAGACTTTGCCAAGGAGTGCAAATAAATATATTTCATCTTTTATCGGATTCGCGCCCGCAGATGATCCGCAAATCCTGGGAATGGTCATTATACATGATCCTCAGGGAGTATATTACGGCGGTACTATTGCAGCTCCTGTGCTGAGGGATATCTATGATAATGTCCTGCCTTATCTCGGGATTGAAAAAAAGTAAGTGATGGTTTATACTAAATGAGATGTTCAAAAGGGGGGGGAGCCCCTGTATGAAACAAAAGAGATAAAGAGGTGGATTTATGAGTAGTCATGTAGTGATTCCGGTGTTGATATCCTTTGCCATAAGCCTTGTGCTGGGGCCGGTGGTCATTCCTTTTTTAAGAAAACTGAAGATGAAACAAACAGAAAGAACAGATGGCGTACAGTCTCATCTGAAGAAGGCGGGCACACCTACAATGGGCGGGATCATTATTCTTATAGCTGTTGTTGTGACGTCGCTGTTTTATGTGCGGGATTATCCGAGGATTATACCGGTGCTGTTCCTTACAGTTGCATTTGGCCTTATCGGTTTCCTGGATGATTATCTGAAAGTTGTGTTGAAACGTTCTGACGGTCTGATGCCGATGCAGAAGATGGCTTTACAGATTGTCGTAACTGCGGTGTTTGCATTTTATCTGGTGAAAGTGGCGGAAGTACCGCTTACTATGCTTGTTCCATTTTCCGGCGGATATTATTGGGATATCGGCTGGCTGGCGATCCCGGTTCTGTTTTTTGCGGTTATTGGAACAGTCAACGGAACGAATTTTACAGACGGACTTGACGGGCTGGCTTCCAGTGTGACGGTGCTCGTTGCTACATTCTTTACTGTTGTGGCAATCGGAACAGAGAGCGGAATCGAACCGGTGACCTGCGCGGTGGTTGGGGCCCTTCTCGGTTTCCTTCTGTTTAATGTGTATCCGGCGAGTGTGTTTATGGGAGATACAGGCTCTCTGGCACTGGGCGGTTTTGTCGCAGGAACGGCATATATGCTGCAGATGCCGTTGTTTATTATCATTGTAGGGTTTATTTATCTTGTGGAAGTGGCGTCTGTCATTATCCAGGTTACTTATTTTAAGAAAACCGGCGGAAAACGTATCTTTAAGATGGCGCCGATCCATCATCATTTTGAACTGTGCGGCTGGTCGGAGACAAGAGTGGTAGCGGTATTTTCTGTTATCACAGCGCTGCTCTGCCTGGTTGCTCTCATGGGGGTATAGTACAATGGATTTAAAAGGGAAAAAAGTACTTGTATTCGGCTCCGGAATAAGCGGGGAGTCCGCAGCTGAGCTTCTTGACAGAGAGGGAGCTGCTGTGATCCTCTACGATGGAAATGAAAAGCTGGATGCAGAGGAGATAAAGAAAAAGATGCCGGAAAATGTCCGGGTTGTGCTCGGGGCATTTCCGGAGGAGATGCTGGACGGACTGGATCTGACTGTCATGAGTCCTGGGGTTCCCACAGATCTTCCGATTGTGGAGAAGATGAGAGCAAAGGGGATCCCCATCTGGGGTGAGATCGAACTTGCTTATGTGTGTGGCAAAGGAGATGTCCTTGCTATTACGGGAACCAATGGAAAAACAACTACGACGTCTCTTCTTGGTCAGATCATGAAGAATTATAAGGAGAGTGTATTTGTTGTCGGTAACATCGGTAATCCTTACACGAGTATTGTGCCGGAGACGAAAGCGGATTCGGTCATAGTGGCGGAGATGAGCAGTTTTCAGCTTGAGACTGTGCATAGTTTCCGGCCGAGAGTGAGTGCGATCCTCAATATTACACCGGATCATTTGAATCGCCACCATACGATGGAGGCGTATATCGCAGCCAAGGAAAGAATTGCTGAGAATCAGACGAAGCAGGATTTCTGCGTCATTAACTATGAGGATGATGTGCTGCGGAAATTCGGGGAAAAGGTGGAAGCTCAGGTTCTATATTTCAGCAGCCGGCGTAAACTTAACAGAGGTGTATACTTAGACGGAAAGACTATCATCTGTCAGATCGACGCTCCAATATCTGTCTGTGACACAGACGAACTGCAGATTCTTGGCACACATAATTATGAGAATGTGATGGCGGCTACGGCTATGGCATATGCGTATGGAGTGCCTGTGGAAGTGATAAGAAAGACACTTTTGGAGTTCAAAGGTGTGGAGCACAGGATTGAGTTTGTGGCGGAGAAGAACGGCGTTGCATATTATAATGATTCAAAAGGCACGAATCCCGATGCTGCTATCCGGGGAATCCAGGCTATGAACCGTCCGACAGTTCTGATTGGCGGCGGCTATGATAAAGAATCCGCCTATGATGAGTGGATTCAGGCGTTTGACGGCAAGGTAAAGAAACTGGTTCTTATCGGCGCGACCAGGGATAAGATTGCGCAGACCGCCCGGAGCCTTGGATTTACAGATATCGTGATGGCAGATAGTTTTGAGGAAGCTTTTGAGAAATGCGTGGAATATGCACAGCCCGGAGATGCGGTGCTTCTTTCGCCTGCATGTGCGAGCTGGGGGATGTTTAAAAATTATGAAGAACGCGGAGATAAATTCAAAGAACTTGTAGAACAACTATAAGGAGTGGATTTTGATTGGAGCGTTCCAATAAGAAGCAGCATTATGACGAGACACTGCTGACTGTAGTCGTGGTCCTTGTAGTGGTCGGGCTTGTGATGCTGTACAGCACCAGTTCATATAACGGTGAAGTAAAGTTTCATGATCCTTTTTATTACCTGAAGAAACAAGGATTTGCGACATTTATCGGATTTTTGGGTATGGCGATTGTAGCCAGGGTCGATTACCACAGATGGGCGGTGCTTGCGATTCCCGGCTATCTGACAGCCATCGCCCTGTCAGTGGCAGTCATGCTCTTCGGCGACGAGTATAACGGGTCCAAAAGATGGCTGTCTTTAGGACCTGTTTCTTTTCAGCCTTCGGAATTTGCCAAGGTGGCGGTTATTCTTTTTCTCGCATGTCTCATAACGAAATATGTGAAACGAATGGATAAATTTAGGACACTGGTGCTCATGATGCTGCCGGTCCTTCCGATCGTGGCACTTGTGGGAGCCAGTAACCTGAGTACCGCGATCATCATTCTTGGAATCGCTGTTGTACTTATTTTTGTTGCAAGTCCGAAATATTCCCAGTTTATCTGGATGGGGACGGCAGGAATTGGGTTCATGACTGTATTTCTGGCTATGGAAAGCTATCGTCTGGAACGGCTTGCGATCTGGCGCAATCCGGAACGGTATGAGAAAGGATATCAGACACTGCAGGGGCTGTATGCCATCGGAAGCGGTGGGATTTTCGGCAGAGGTCTTGGCAATAGTGTGCAGAAGCTGGGATTTCTGCCTGAGGCTCAGAACGATATGATCTTTTCAATCATCTGCGAGGAACTGGGGCTGGCAGGAGCGGGGATTATCATAGTGCTGTTTTTCCTGCTGATATGGAGATTTTTTGTCATTGCAACACGGGCAAGGGATTTGCTGGGGGCTTTGATTGCTTCCGGTGCAATGGCTCATATGATGATACAGGTGATTCTGAATATTGCAGTTGTCACCAATTCAATCCCTAATACAGGGATTACGCTCCCCTTTATCAGTTATGGAGGAACGTCTGTTGTATTCCTTCTGCTTGAGATGGGGCTGGTACTTAGCGTGTCGGCATCGGCACAATAAGATAAAGGAGGCAATTTTGGATGAAGAAGAAAAAGCGCAGAAAGATATGGCCTGTAGTCCTTTCTGTCCTGACAGCTCTGATACTGCTGGCTGTTGTGGCTGTATTCGGATTCAGAACCCGGACGGTTGAAGTAGAAGGAAATTCTTATTACAGTGACAATACAATCAGCACATGGGTGCAGAATGATAAGTTTTCAGTTAATACGCTGTATATACTGATCAAATATAATTTCCTGAATCCTGATCTCCCTTCAGGAGTAGAGAAACTGGATGTTTCTCTAAAAGATCCCTGGACTGTCCACGTAAAAGTGGAAGAAAAGGAAATGGCGGGATACGTGGATTACGACGGAGCCTATCTGTATTTTGATGAAACGGGGACGGCAGTGCTCAGGAGTAAAAAGGTGATAGAGGGAACTCCGTACATTGAGGGGCTGACATTTGATGAGTCTAAGACGGAAATCGGAAAGATCCTTCCGGTCGAAGATGACAGTATATTTGACAGAATTGTTGAGCTGTCAAGATATCTCAAAGAATATAAGCTTGCTCCAGACCGTATCTCTTGTGCAGATGGTGATATCGGAGTATATTTTGGAGGAGTCGAAGTGCTGCTTGGAAACGGCAGTTATGAGGAGAAGCTGCAGCAGGTCGATCCCATTCTGGAGAAACTTAATGAGCTTTATCCGGACACAGCGGGAACTCTGCACCTGGAAAATTACAATTCGGATTCGAAGTCTATTCGGTTTGTACCGGCGGAGTAAGGGGCGACTATGGTTTGAGCCTCCGTGCGAGCTCGATTACGCTGCGCTTCATCTCGCTTTGGCTAAACGCCGTATGAGTTGAGTACGCCATGCGAGCTCGATTACGCTACGCTTCATCTCGCTCCGGCTAAACGCCAAATACAGATATATCCATATGACCTGTTGCAAGCAAGCTTGCACAGCTCATATGAATATATCTGTGCATGGCTAGATAGTATTGGAAATAGTATAAAAAATCAGAAAAATAGGAAAAAATCTATTGATTATTTGCCAAAAAGACTATATTATATACTTATTGAATTGTAACGTTCAATATAAGGGATGTATAAGAGATTAATAAGACGACAAAGGAGGAAATACTCTTGTTAGAAATTAAGACCAATGAATCAGAAGCGGCCGCAAGAATAATTGTTGTCGGAGTAGGCGGCGGCGGAAATAACGCTGTGAACCGCATGATTGATGAACAGATCGCGGGCGTGGAATTTATCGCAGTGAATACAGATAAGCAGGCACTTCAGCTCTGTAAGGCGCCGACACTTATGCAGATCGGCGAAAAACTTACGAAAGGCCTTGGTGCAGGTGCACAGCCTGAAGTTGGAGAGAAAGCGGCTGAAGAAAGTTCAGAAGAGATTTCAGCAGCTCTTAAAGGTGCGGATATGGTGTTCGTTACCTGCGGAATGGGCGGCGGAACAGGTACGGGAGCAGCTCCGGTGATCGCACGTATCGCCAAAGAGCAGGGAGCTCTCACAGTAGGCGTGGTTACTAAGCCGTTTCGTTTCGAGTCCAAGACAAGGATGCAGAATGCGCTGAATGGAATTGATAAATTAAAAGAAAATGTTGACACAATCATTGTAATCCCGAATGATAAACTTCTGGAAGTTGTGGACAGACGCACGACAATGCCTGAAGCGCTGAAAAAAGCGGACGAGGTGCTTCAGCAGGGTATTCAGGGCATTACTGATCTGATCAATGTGCCGTCTCTGATTAACCTGGATTTCGCAGATATCCAGACTGTAATGAAGGACAAGGGTATTGCACATATCGGTATCGGTTCCGGCCGCGGCGACGACAAAGCTCTTGAGGCTGTCAAGGAAGCTGTTGCAAGTCCGCTGCTTGAGACAACGATTCAGGGGGCTTCGAATGTTATTGTCAATGTATCCGGAGATATTACTCTTATGGATGCTTCTGATGCAGCTGACTATGTACAGGAGCTTGCAGGAGAAAGCGCAAGCATTATCTTCGGTGCTATGTATGATGATACGAAATCCGATGAATGTACGATCACTGTTATCGCGACAGGCTTACATAATGTAGGCGGAAGCGCTTCCAAATTAAAAGCCAGACTGGAAGGCCAGCAGAAGGTCGGCTCCATTCTTCCGAATGGTGAGTCACCGGTGAGAAGTCGTCTTGATGGAGAAAAGAGGACGACAGGTACAGGAAGCACAGCAAGACCGCAGGGCGGTACGATGCCGACGCTTCAGCCGAGGACGCCATCCAGCAATGTGAAAGAGCAGTCCATCAAGATTCCGGATTTCTTTAAGAAATAAGCATTTATAAAATTATATGAATTTGAGACTCCGTGTAAATATTATTTGCACGGAGTTTTTTTGATGGCGATAAACCAAAATACGGGCTCGTCCCGGACGATCGCCACCGTTTACAATTCCGGAAAGTACCTTTTGGGACTTCCGGGGATTTCTATCTGAAAAAGAACACTGTCGAAATATATTTTGTCCTTTCTGTCATTATCTGACAAATTTCCATAAGACATAAGCTATATAATAAATCCCGGATCGTTACCGAAGGGAGAGAAGATGAAAGATGTACTATGAATTGTACATAGATGTGTTTTTCCTGGAGAACTTTATGATGGACAGTCTTATTCTGCTGCTTACCGGCCGCCTGTTAAAAAATGGTCGTCCATATGGACGGATTATATTGGGGGGAGCGGTGGGAAGCCTGTTAACCTGTCTTGTGATCGCAAGTCCTCTGCCATCCGCTGTCAGGATGATCCTTTTTCATATGGCGGTCAACAGTATTATGCTGTTTGCGGCTCTTCGGATCAAAAGCATATCACAGTTTGTAAAAGCATATGTACTGTTGTATGTATCGGCTGTTCTCCTTGGCGGGATCATGCAGATATTCCGTCCTTATATGCGCTATGCAAGTTTGTTTTATGCGGTGGCATCTGTCAGCTACCTGATAGCTCTAAAACTGTGGAGCGTGGCAACACAGATACATAGATGCGGGAGTACGATCCTCGAAATGACTTTGTATACAGATAAAGGTGAAAAACCGGTACGTGCCCTTCTTGATACGGGAAACCGGCTGTATGACTGTGTTACGGGAGATCCTGTGAGTATCATAGACCCCGGAATCGTGCGTGAGATCACGGATCATCCGGAATCAGAAAGGGGATTCCGATATATTCCATATCGCTGCATACAGGGAGAGTCGGTTATGAAAGTATTTCGGATCAGAAGAATGTGTGTGCGAACGGACGGTGATAAGTGGATTGAAAATCCTCTTCTGGGAATAGGGCAAGAAAGTTTATCCGGTGAAGGGGAATATGAAATGATCCTGAATCCGTCGGTATTTTCTGCATGCGGGAGTCGTTATTGATAATGAAAGCTAAATAAATCAAATAGAGGAGGAGACCAGATGTTATTTAACACAGCAGTTCCGCATCAGATAAAGATGCGGATTATACCGGATATCAGAAATCTGATATTCGGGAAAGGAAAAGAAGTTTATTATATTGGAGGAGCGGAAATACTCCCTCCGCCATTAGAAGGAATAGAAGAAAAAGAGATGATCCGTTGTCTGGGAACAGAACATGACGAGGAAGCAAAAAAGACTCTGATCGAGCATAATCTGCGCCTGGTGGTATATATAGCAAAGAAATTCGACAATACAGGGGTGGGAGTGGAGGATTTGATCTCTATAGGAACAATTGGACTTATCAAGGCGATCAATACTTTTAATCCGACAAAGAAGATCAAACTTGCAACTTATGCATCACGCTGTATTGAGAATGAGATCCTTATGTATCTGAGGCGCAACAGCAAGACCAAAATGGAAGTTTCCATAGATGAGCCTCTCAACGTAGACTGGGATGGAAATGAGCTGCTCCTGTCAGATATACTGGGAACAGACGAAGATACGATATACCGAGATCTTGAAAACGAGGCGGAGAGAAAGCTGCTTGTCCGGGCGCTCAATAAACTTTCCAGCCGGGAAAAACTGATTGTTAAGATGAGGTTTGGACTTGATAATCCGGAAGGGCGTGAAAAAACCCAGAAAGAAGTGGCGGATCTGCTGGGAATCTCACAGTCTTACATTTCCAGGCTGGAAAAGAAGATCATGCAGAGATTAAAAAGAGAGATGGTGCGGTATGAATGAAATTCGTGTTTATTGTATAGATTACTCTGCAGAAAACAAAAAAGGGGCTGATCTGAATTACGGACGCCGTGAGAAGCGGATACTGTAACGCCATGATGGCCCGCTTCTCCTCATCCCCTGGAATCCCTGTAACAAAAAAGCAAATGCTCGTCCATTGGAACTTGCATTTGCTTTTTCTAACAGGGAGAACCCGGTGTATTCGGAACGCTCCTGCCTTAATTCATGGCTTATACAGTATCCGCTTCTCACAGCTGACGCATCAGGCGTCAGACTTTCTGGTTATCCGCAGCGTATCCTATCAACAAACATTCATAAAAACGGGAAGAAATAGGGGCTTTCTCGATAAAGCTCCACTCTCGTCCTGTTTTTATGAGTATTTGTTCAGAAATCTTTGTGATGACCGGACGTAAAACGATCAGACCGGATGAGGCAGCAGAAAAAAGGGAAACTGCGTGAGCCATGCATTAAGGCAGGAGCGTTCCGAAAAGCATTTGTTCTGGATGTTAGGTGAAAGGAAATGCAAGTTCCAATGGACGAGCATTTCCTTTCGCCGTTACATCCATTCAAATCTTTGAGGTGGAGCGGGCCTGCATGGCGATGCAGTTTCCCTTTTTTCTGCGTCAGCATATCTATCTGATATTTTTTACTCGAAACATCACATGATCTCTGTTACAAACACGAATTTTACATATTATAATAATGTGCATAAATCCCATTCTGTCTGAGCAGAGACTCGTGTGTTCCCCGCTCGGCGATTCCATCCTCGGTGATGACGATGATTTCATCTGCGTTTCGTATGGTAGACAGGCGGTGAGCGATTGTGATGGTCGTCCGGTTTTTGGACAACTCTTCCAGACTCTGCTGGATCCAGCGTTCGCTCTCATTATCCAGGGCACTGGTTGCTTCGTCCAGGATGAGGATGGGCGGATTTTTCAGAAAGACACGGGCGATAGAGATACGCTGCTTCTGTCCTCCGGAAAGGCGGGCGCCGCGTTCTCCCACGAAGGTATCATAGCCGTCCGGCAGTTCTTCGATGAAATCGTGAATATTAGCTCTTTTTGCAGCTTCGACGATCTCGTCCATGGTTGCTCCCGGTTTTCCGTATGCTATATTTTCCCGTATTGTCCCGGAGAAGAGGTAAACATCCTGTTGTACCATTCCGATCTGGCTTCTAAGAGACTTCAGTGTCAATGTGCGGACGTCTTTGCCGTCAATGGTGACCCGTCCTCCGGTTACATCGTAAAATCTTGGAAGGAGAGAGCAGATGGTTGTCTTTCCGCTTCCTGAAGGACCGACAAGAGCGATAGATTTGCCTGCCGGAATCTCAAAAGAAACATGAGACAGAACGGATGTATTGTCATCACTGTAATGGAAAGAAACATCTTCATAGCTGACGCGGCCCTTTACATTGACGAGCGGCTTTGCATCCGGTGCGTCCACGATTTCCGGCTCTGTTTCCATTACGTCAAGGAAACGGCGGAAACCTGCCAGCCCTTTCTGCATCATTTCAATCAGCTCTACCAGGATCTGAATAGGACTTATAAATATACTGATATACAGGGCGTACATTGCCAGATCAACGGCGTCCATCAGTCCGTGAGCAATGAGCCAGCCGCCGAAGACCAGAGTCACAAGATACATCATGCCCTGGAAGAACAGGTTCCAGCCCATGAAATTTCCCATGCAGTTGTAATTATCCCTTTTGGAAATGAGGAAAGCGTGATTGCTCTTTTTGAACTTCTCGCGTTCAATGTCCTCGTTGGCAAAAGACTGCACCACACGGATGCCTGCCAGTGTATCCTGCAGGCTCGAGTTTACATCTCCGATTTTTCTCCGGTTTTCCATAAAGGTTTCCTGCATACGCTGGTTCTGTCGAAAAGAAAAAATGAACATGCACAGAACGAGAACTACAAGCGGAAGAGCCAGCCTCCAGTTGATAAGGAAGAGGAAGATAAAGGAGCCGATGATCTTCACCAGAGAGATGAAGAGGTTTTCCGGTCCATGATGCGCAAATTCCGCGATGTCGAACAAGTCCGATACAAGCTTGCTCATCATCTGCCCCGAGTTATTCTGACTGTAATAGGAAAAAGAAAGTTTTTCATAATGATCGAAGAGCTGCTGGCGCATATCCCTCTCCATATTGGCTCCCATCATGTGGCCCTGATAACTTACGTAATATTTGCACAGGCTCTGGAGAATATACATGACCAGCAGTCCGGCGGCGATCCATGGCAGAGCATGCAGGATTGTGCTGCTGTCGCGTGTGAACAGTGTGTTTGTCATGGTGCGCAGGATCTGCGGGTACGCAAGATCCACGATACTGATAAAAGCCGCACATATGAGGTCAATAAAAAAGACCGTCTTGTACGGCGCGTAATAATCTATGAATTTTCTGATCGTGTGCATGATGTCACTCCTTTTTATCTGAATTATTGACTACACAATCTTAGCATATCATTTTATGCTTGACAAGGTATCGCGACCTGTAATATTGTAGTGCAGAACGACCGCAAGAACAGGAGTGAGCATAAGATGAGACTTTACCTCGCCCCCCTGGAGGGGATTACCGGATGGATCTTTCGCAATGCCGTCAGTCAGTGTTTCGGAGGATTTGATAAATATTTCGTACCATTTATACGACCAAACCAGATGGGACATTTAAGCGCCAGGGAAAAGAAAGATATCCTGCCGGATCACAATCGGAATATGTATACGGTGCCGCAGATCCTTACGAACAGAGCAGATGATTTTATACGGACTGCGAAGAAGCTTAAGGAGTACGGTTATCGTGAGATTAATCTGAATCTGGGATGTCCTTCCAGGACGGTAGTGACGAAAGGAAGAGGAGCAGGATTTCTTGCATATCCGGATAAACTGGACGCTTTTCTGGAGGAGATATTCAGAGTGTGCGATGTGGAGATATCAATTAAGACAAGACTTGGAATGGAAGATCCGGAAGAGTTCTTCCGGCTGCTTGAGATATATAACAAATATCCTGTGCACGAACTGATCGTCCATCCCCGTGTGCAGAAAGATTTTTACAGGAATACGCCGGACAGGAAGATGTTTGGAGAGATGCTGCCAAAGAGCAGAAGCCCGGTCTGCTATAACGGAGATATATTTACACCCGAGGATTATAAGAGATTCATGGGCGAGTTTCCGAATGTGCAGTGTATTATGACCGGAAGAGGAGTGTTGGCCGATCCGGCACTGGGCAGACGGATTCGGGGCGGCGAAAGGGCGGACAAAGAGGAACTTCACCGATTCCATGATATGCTGTACAGGGGATACTGTGAAGAAATGTCCGGTGACAGGACGATTCTATATAAAATGAAAGAACTCTGGACCTATCTTGCCCCTGCCTTTACAAACGGTAAGAAATATGCAAAAAAGATCAAAAAGGCAGAAAAATGTGTGGTTTATGAAAGTGTTATAGATGAATTATTTGAAAAAGAAGAGATCATTACGTCCTGATATCAGGATATAATGGTCTCTTTCTTTCTAAGTTTTAAGTTATTTCGCATATCAGTCGGAAACTGTTTCGTTCTGCTTTTTCAGCGCCGCCTCTACGAAGCCTTTAAAAAGCGGATGCGGTCTGTTAGGCCTGGATTTGAGTTCCGGATGGGCCTGTGTGGCGATAAACCATGGATGTGAAGGTATTTCTATCATTTCCACGATCCTGCTGTCAGGAGATAAACCGCACAGTGACATGCCATGGCTTTCCAGATCCTCCCGGTAATCGTTGTTGACTTCATAGCGATGGCGATGCCGCTCGCTGATCTCTCTTGTGCCGTAGAGTTTTTCGGCCAGCGAACCTTCCTTGAGTATACACGGGTATGCGCCGAGGCGGAGTGTACCTCCTATATCTTCTACACCGATCTGATCCGGCATGATGTGGATGACCGGATGAGTGGTATCCGGTTTCAACTCCATGCTATGTGCATCGTTGTAACCAATCACATTTCTCGCAAATTCCACGATGGCAAGCTGCATGCCAAGACAGAGACCCAGGAACGGTATGCCATGTGTACGGGCGTATTTGATAGCAGTGATCTTACCCTCGATTCCTCTGTGCCCGAAGCCGCCGGGTACTAGGATGCCGCTTACATCAGAGAATATTTGTTCTGCGTTTTCTTCCGTGACAGTCTCTGAATCCACCCATTTGATATTTACAGTAGTATGGGAATAGATACCGCCGTGTTTTAACGCCTCTACAACGCTGATATAGGCGTCGTGGAGCTGGATGTATTTTCCTACAAGAGCTACCGTGACTTCCTGTGTAGGATGGCGCAGGTTCTCCACCATCTCGATCCAGTCTTTTAGATCCGGTTCTGGGCAGTCCAGATGGAGACATTCACAAACGACCTGTGCGAGACGTTCTTTCTCCATGGCAAGAGGAGCCTCGTAAAGATATTCCACATCCAGGTTCTGGAGTACATGGCTTGCAGGCAGATTACAGAACAGAGAGATCTTGTCCTTCATACCGGCGTCGAGCGGATACTCGGAGCGGCATACGATGATATTGGGCTGAATTCCCATTCCCTGCAGCTCTTTTACACTTGCCTGGGTCGGTTTTGTCTTCATTTCCTGAGAAGCTCTCAGATAGGGGATCAGAGTTACATGGATGAGGATGACGTTCTCGAATCCTTTTTCGTGCTGGAACTGACGGATAGACTCGAGGAACGGCTGACTCTCGATATCCCCGACGGTACCGCCGACCTCGATGATGGCAATCTCCGTATCTTTTGCAGCCGGATTCCGGTAAAATTTACTCTTGATCTCATTGGTAATATGGGGGATGACCTGTACAGTGCCTCCGCCAAAGTCGCCGCGGCGTTCTTTCTGGAGTACGGACCAATAGATCTTACCTGTCGTAACATTGGAATTTTTGGTCAGGCTTTCGTCGATAAAGCGTTCATAGTGTCCAAGATCCAGGTCTGTCTCGGCTCCGTCGTCGGTGACAAATACTTCACCGTGCTGTACCGGATTCATCGTACCCGGGTCGATATTGATATAGGGATCGAATTTCTGCATGGTAACGGTATATCCCCGGGCTTTCAGAAGACGGCCGAGGGATGCGGCGGTGATTCCTTTGCCGAGACCGGATACGACCCCGCCGGTAACAAATACATATTTTACTGACATAATAAATGCCCTCCTGTGATAAAGATAACAAATGATGGATCCGAAAAAAGAGTACAGTCTGACATGGATGGGAGAGCGCGCCGTTGCGCCCATGCCCATACATATGTCAGACTGTAAAAAATACTTATATAGTATACACCATGAATAAGGTAAAATACAACACTTTTTTTAGGAAAGCAGAATGTGTTCGTAAACTGCCTCGCAAGTAAGCTGAACCCCCAGCTTTTTAAAGATTTTGATATCCACATCCGACAGCATGACGGAGGTATGTGCCTGGCAGCCGTCCAGCTTCGGGAGCTGGGAGAGAGCCAGCCGTGCATTGGGATTTACTGCAGCGCTGGCAGAGAGCGCGATCAGTACTTCATCTGTGTGGAGACGGGGATTTTTGCTCTTTAAATAATCTACTTTCAGTTTCTGGATGGGTTCGATGGATTCCGGTGAAATAATATGAAGATCATGGTCGATTCCCGCCAGCTCTTTCAGCACGTTAAGCAATAATGCGGCCGAAGCCCCCAGCAGATTCGTTGTTTTTCCCGTTACGATCCTGCCGTCCTCGAGCTCCAGGGCTGCTGCGGGACCTTCGGTTTCTTTCGCACGTTCCAGAGCTTTTACAGCCACCTTGCGATCCGTGGTAGAAATCCCCGCCATATTCATGAGGAGTTCAATCTTCTGAGCCTCTTTATCCGAGGAATCCCCTTTTGCAAGTGAGTTCAATGCAGCGTAATAACGCCGGATGATCTCCTGGCAGGAAGCTTCCCGGCATACTTCGTCATCACAGATGCAGTTTCCTGCCATGTTAACGCCCATATCGGTAGGAGATTTATAAGGGCTTTCTCCATAGATTTTCTCAAAGATCGTGTTGAGAACAGGGAAGATCTCCACATCTCTGTTGTAATTGACTGTTGTTTCGCCGTATGCCTCCAGATGATACGGGTCAATCATATTGACGTCGTTAAGATCAGCCGTTGCAGCTTCGTATGCAAGATTGACCGGATGCTTCAGGGGAAGGTTCCAGATCGGGAACGTTTCGAATTTGGCATAACCTGCGTGAATCCCTCTTTTATGTTCGTGATAAAGCTGCGAGAGGCAGGTTGCCATTTTTCCGCTCCCCGGGCCCGGAGCCGTAACGATCACAAGCGGGCGGGTCGTACGTATATAGTCGTTCTTTCCATAGCCGTCATCGCTGATGATAAGAGGAATGTTGGATGGATATCCGGGTATAATATAATGAAGATATACCGGAATGTCCATATTTTCCAGTCTGTTCTTGAACAGCAGAGCGCTTTCCTGGCCGGAAAACTGGGTGATCGTAACACTTCCTACATACAGACCCTGATCGCGGTACGTCTGAATCAGGCGAAGTACATCTGTGTCGTAAGTGATGCCGAGATCTCCGCGTATTTTATTCTTTTCAATATCTTTGGCGCTGATGACGATGACAATTTCCGCCTGGCTGCTCAGCTCTTTTAAAAGTCTGAGCTTGCTGTCCGGGGCAAATCCCGGCAGTACGCGAGAGGCGTGATAGTCGTCAAATAGTTTTCCCCCGAATTCCAGATAAAGTTTGTTATCGAATTTGCTGATCCGGTTCCGGATGTGCTCGGACTGCATCTTCAGATATTTCTCGTTGTCAAAACCGATTTTCATATTTTTCCCTTTCCTGTAACATTTGCTCTGTCGTAAGTCCGGCGTTTTTGCAGAAACCGGAAATAGCAGGACATATTCCTTACCAAGTATACTATAAAATCTTATGGATTTACAATATTTTCATAATGTTTTTATTGATTTATGCAAAACCTGTCCTTATAATGATAATAGCTGTTTTTAGGAGGAATAGAATGGATAATAATAATAGAAATAATGACCCGAATCATAACCGGCAGGGCTGGGGGATCATCCTCGTTACGACCCTGCTGGTCACTTTTATAGTGATGGGATTATTCTCTCTTATGAGAGGATCCGGGCCGGAGGAAATCAGCTATGATGAATTCCTCACAATGGTTGACGACGGCAAGGTTAAGGAAGTCAGCCTGAACAGTGACCGGATCTATATCACGCTTACGGATAAAGCTCGCCGGGAAGAATTTAACAGCGGAAATTCAGGCAGTATGAACAATATTTTCGGAATGCTCCAGGAACAGACGCAGAGCGGTTCTTCAAACGGGGAGACAGACAGAGATCCCGATTACTATACAGGTTATGTGAATGATGATGGGCTGGTAGACCGGTTAAAAGACGCCGGAGTGAAATTCGGAAGCCAGCCGACGGATACACTGGGGCAGATGGTGCTTGAGCTGTTCCTTACACTGATCCTTCCTATCGGTCTGATGGCGGCATTGCTCGTCTATCTTATGCGCAAGATGACAAAAGGCGGAGGAATGATGGGCATCGGAAAGAGCAATGCCAAGATGTATATGGAGAAAGAGACCGGCGTTACATTTCAGGATGTGGCAGGAGAGGACGAGGCGAAAGAATCTCTTCAGGAAGTGGTTGATTTCCTGCACAATCCGGGCAAATACAGCGGTATCGGCGCAAAATTGCCCAAGGGAGCTCTGCTCGTAGGACCGCCGGGAACAGGTAAGACACTGCTGGCAAAAGCGGTTGCCGGCGAGGCGAAAGTTCCGTTTTTCTCACTTTCCGGTTCCGCTTTTGTGGAGATGTATGTAGGCGTGGGCGCATCACGTGTGCGCGATCTGTTTAAACAGGCCCAGCAGCAGGCGCCATGTATCGTGTTTATCGATGAGATCGACGCCATCGGTAAGACGCGTGACACTTCTCTTGGCGGCAATGACGAGCGAGAACAGACGCTGAATCAGCTTCTTGCCGAGATGGACGGATTCGATACGAATAAAGGACTTCTGATCCTGGCGGCCACAAACCGTCCGGAAATTCTGGATCCGGCTCTTTTGCGCCCCGGACGTTTTGACCGGCGGATCATCGTGGATAAGCCGGATCTGAAAGGGCGTGTTGAAATACTGAAAGTGCATGCGAAAGACGTGCGTATGGATGAGAGCGTGGATCTGGAGGCTATTGCGCTGGCTACATCCGGAGCCGTGGGATCGGATCTTGCGAACATGATCAATGAGGCGGCGATCAATGCCGTCAAACACGGCAGACAGGTAGTGAGCCAGAAAGATCTTTTTGAGGCGGTGGAGGTCGTTCTTGTCGGAAAAGAGAAGAAAGACAGGATCATGAGCAAAGAAGAAAGACGCATTGTCTCATATCATGAAGTGGGGCATGCTCTTGTTACGGCGCTTCAGAAGAATACGGAACCGGTACAGAAGATCACGATCGTTCCAAGAACGATGGGCGCGCTTGGATACGTGATGCAGACGCCGGAGGAAGAGAAATTCCTGAACACGAAGAAAGAACTGGAAGCTATGATTGTAGTGGCTCTCGGAGGAAGGGCTGCAGAGGAGCTGGTATTTGATACGGTTACCACCGGCGCGGCCAATGACATTGAACAGGCGACGAAGATCGCACGTGCCATGATCACCCAGTACGGAATGTCGGAGAGGTTCGGTCTGATGGGATTGGAGTCTATCCAGAATCGTTACCTGGACGGAAGAGCTGTCCTCAACTGCGGCGATGCCACCGCGGGGGAGATCGATGAGGAAGTTATGAAGATGTTGAAAGGCGCTTACGCGGAAGCTAAGAGACTTCTGGCGGAGAATAGAGAGGCGCTTGATAAGATCGCAGCGTTCCTGATCGAAAAGGAGACGATCACAGGAAAAGAATTTATGAAGATTTTCCGTGAAGTGAAAGGAATACAGGAACCGGAGGAAAGCGAAGAAGACCAGACCAGGGAACGGGAAGGCAGGATTGTCATGAAACCTTTACCGGACACATCTGCTGACAAAGCCTCCGAAGATCCGGAAACAGGTGTGACCGGAAAAGAAACACCGGAAATGCCGGCGGACGGTGAATAAGATCCATGGAGAATAATAATTTTGACATTCAGGAAGAATTAAAAAAACTCCCGGGCAGACCGGGAGTCTATATTATGCATGACGAAAACGACCATATAATTTATGTGGGGAAAGCGATCAGCCTGAAGAACAGAGTACGGCAGTATTTTCAGAGCAGCAGGAACAAAGGTGTCAAGATCGAACAGATGGTGACGCATATCCGGCGGTTCGAATATATCGTGACCGATTCGGAGCTGGAAGCGCTGGTGCTTGAGTGCAATCTGATCAAAGAGCATCATCCGAAGTACAATACAATGCTTATGGATGACAAGACTTATCCGTTTATTAAAGTGACAACGAATGAAGCTTTTCCGCGTGTTATGATGTCGAGAAAAATGCTCAAGGACAAGGCGCGGTATTTCGGCCCCTATACGAGTTCCCAGGCGGTGCGGGATACCATCGATCTGATCCATAAGCTATATCATCTGAGAAGCTGCAACCGAAGTCTTCCAAGGGATATCGGGAAAGAACGTCCGTGTCTGAACTATCATATCAAACAGTGTGACGCTCCCTGTCAGGGGTATATCTCTCAGGAAGAGTACGGGAAAGCAGTCACTCAGGTGCTGCGCTTTCTGAACGGGGGTTATGACACTGTTCTGAGTGAGCTGGAAGAAAAGATGAATGATGCGTCTGAGGCACTGGAATTTGAGAAGGCAATCGAGTATCGGGAATTGATCAGCAGTATAAAAAAGGTTGCGCAGAAACAGAAGATCACGGATTCCAGCGGAGAGGACAGGGACGTCCTTGCCGTTGCATCCGAAGGAGAGGATGCGGTTGTTCAGGTGTTCTTTATCCGGGGAGGACGCCTGATCGGAAGAGACCATTTTTATCTGCGTATATCAAAGGATGAGAGCGATTCGGAGATATTGAACAGTTTTGTGCTCCAATATTATGCGGGAACTCCGTTTATCCCGGCCGAGCTGATGCTTCAGGACGAAGTCGAGGACAGGAAACTGCTGGAGGAATGGCTCTCCGCCAAGAGGGGACAGAAGGTTGTGCTGAAAGTTCCGCAGAAGGGCATGAAAGAGAAGCTGGTGGAGCTGGCAAGGGAAAATGCGGCTCTTGTTCTATCGAAAGATAAAGAAAGACTCAAACGGGAAGAAGGCAGGACCATAGGCGCGGTTAAAGAGATTGCAACTCTTCTCGGTCTGGATGAGATCATCCGTATGGAAGCGTTCGATATTTCCAATACGAACGGCTTTGAGTCGGTGGGATCTATGGTTGTCTATGAGAGGGGACGGCCGAAGAGAAATGATTATCGCAAATTCAAGATCAAAGGGATCAAAGGCGCGGATGATTACGGCAGTATGCGGGAAGTGCTGACTCGCCGTTTTACTCATGGACTTAAGGAGAGAAAAGAAAATACGGAACTGGGAAAGTTTACAGTGTTTCCGGATCTGATCATGATGGACGGCGGCAAAGGACAGGTCAATGTAGCTCTTCAGGTGCTTGACGAGCTGCACCTTGATATTCCGGTATGCGGCATGGTAAAAGATGATCATCACCGTACCCGTGGGCTGTATTATCATAATGAAGAGATACCGATCGACAGATCCTCGGAGGCGTTCCGGCTGATTACAAGGATCCAGGACGAGGCGCACAGGTTTGCTATTGAGTATCACAGACAGCTTAGAGGAAAAGGGCAGGTACATTCGATACTTGATGATATCGAAGGGATCGGACCGGCCCGCAGGAAAGCGCTGATGCGCCGCTATCTGAGTCTGGACGAAATAAAGAAAGCATCGAAGGAAGAACTGGCGGAGATACCGTCTATGAATGAAAAAGCGGCAGAAGCTGTGTACAAGTTCTTTCACTAGTGATATGATAAAAAGAAGAGTAGAAAGTGAGGAGAGAATCTATGGGACAAGGGATTAAACTAAGTGAAATCATAGAAAAGATGAATCTGAAGAATCTTACGCCTGAAGTTGACATGGTAGAGAAAGAGGTAAATGTACCGGATGTCAACCGTCCGGCGCTGCAGCTTGCGGGATTTTACGACCGCTTTGATTCAAATCGTGTACAGATCATCGGAAATGTGGAATACAGATATGTACAGACATTGAACAGGGAGCAGAGAGAGAAGACGTACGATACGCTGCTTAGTCATCCTCTTCCCTGTATCGTATTCTGCAGAGGAATCGTACCGGAAGAAAGTTTTCTGAAAAAAGCGGTGGCCCACGGAGTACCGATTTTCAATACCGTAAAACAGACTTCAGATTTTATGGCGGAGATTATCCGCTGGATGAATGTACGTCTGGCTCCGTGTATTTCCATACACGGCGTTCTCGTCGATGTATACGGTGTAGGAGTGCTTATTATGGGTGAGAGCGGGATCGGTAAAAGCGAGGCTGCTTTGGAACTGATTAAAAGAGGACATCGTCTTGTCACAGATGATGTAGTCGAGATACGCAAAGTAAGCGACGAGACTCTGGTAGGAACTGCTCCCGATATCACAAAGCACTTTATCGAACTTAGGGGCATCGGAATTGTGGATGTGCGGTCCATGTTTGGTGTGCAGAGCGTAAGGGAAACACAGAATATCGATCTTGTTATTACGCTGGAGGACTGGAGCAGAGACAAAGAGTATGACCGACTTGGCCTTGAGGAGGAGTATACGGAATTCCTCGGCAATAAAGTTGTCTGCCACAGGATACCGATCCGTCCGGGAAGAAATCTTGCCATCATCGTAGAGTCGGCGGCAGTTAATCACCGGCAGAAACAGATGGGTTACAATGCGGCTCAGGAGCTCTATAAGAGAGTTCAGGAGAACATTGCAAAAAAGAGGAAATAGAGGAAAGGAGAGAACAGCTATGAAGTATTGTTTTGGGGTGGATATCGGAGGTACCACTGTAAAAATGGGGCTGTTTGAAGAAAACGGAAATATCGTTGACAAGTGGGAGATTGCAACAGATACGTCAGAGGAAGGAAAATCAATACTGCCTAACATTGCGGCGTCGATCGAGAAAAAGATCGAAGAACATAAGCTGGACAAAAACGAAATCGCAGGAATCGGAGCAGGAGTGCCTGCACCGGTGACAGCAGACGGAGTTGTAAACGGAAGCGCAAATCTGGGATGGACATATAAAGAAGTAAAAAGAGAACTGGAAGAAATGACAGGATTGAAAGCCTGTATCGGAAACGACGCCAATGTAGCGGCTCTTGGAGAAATGTGGAAGGGCGGCGGCGCCGGTGAGAAGAATATGATCATGGTGACACTGGGAACCGGAGTCGGAGGCGGCGTCATCATCGACGGAAAAATGCTTGTGGGAGAAAACGGCGCCGGAGGTGAAATTGGTCATCTCTGTGTAAACTATGAAGAAACGGATCGCTGCGGATGCGGAAACAGAGGATGCCTTGAGCAGTATGCCTCTGCGACAGGAATCGTCCGTCTGGCAAAACAGAAGCTTGGACAGGAGATGCGTGATACGATCCTTAATAAGGAGGACGTGACGGCAAAAGACGTATTTGACGCTGTGAAAGCAGGGGATGAAGTTGCGAAAGAGATTGCAACAGTGTTCGGAAGATATCTGGGATATGGCCTGGCAAATCTGGCGGCAGTGGCGGACCCGGCGGTGTTCGTTATCGGAGGCGGTGTTTCCAAAGCAGGTGAAGTGCTTATACCGTATATAAGAGAGCCGTATATGGAACGGGCATTCTTTGCGGATAAGAATGTCAGATTTGTGCTGGCAGAGCTTGGAAATGATGCTGGAATCTGCGGAGCTGCAAAGCTGGTTCTTGACAGCGAATGATCGGAGTGCTGTATTTATTTGAATGGAATATTATTTACAATGAAAGGCGTCGGAGTCTCTATGGATTCCGACGCTTTTTGTTTCTTTTTTGGTTTCAGCACAAAAAGTTTGAAACAAAGAAAAAATGTACAAAATAAACAAAAAATACATGATTTACGTAACGAAAAAAATGGGTTTCAGAAAAATGAAATATGGAAAATGCCGAATGTTCTTTAAAACAAAGAATATTGTTGACTGAAACAAAGAAAAGTAATACAATACAAACAGATAAACAAATAATGTTTCTGGCCGGAAACAAGAAACTCAAAACCGGGGAACCCGGAAAGTTTTAAATGGAAGAGGAGATTGAGAAGATGAAAGCAATAGCAAGATTTGGAAAAGAATTTGGCGGATACAGAATGATCGATGTTCCGAAACCGACTTGTGGTCCTGATGACATTATCATTGAGATCAAGGCGGCCGCTATCTGCGGAGCTGATATGAAGCACTGGAGAGTGGACAACGGATCTGACGAATTCAACTCTGTACGTGGTCATGAGTTCGCCGGCGACATCGTAGAAGTCGGCGAGAACGTAAAAGACTGGAAAGTCGGACAGAGAGTAGTATCCGATAACAGCGCTCACGTATGCGGCGTATGCCCGGCCTGTGAGCAGGGAGATTTCCTTTGCTGCGAAGAAAAAGTAAACCTCGGTCTTGACAACAATACATGGGGCGGCGGATTCTCTAAATACTGTAAAGTTCCGGGAGAAATCCTTGCAATTCATAAACATGCAATCTGGGAGATCCCGGAGAATGTAAAATATGAAGAAGCAGCAGTGCTCGATCCGATCTGCAACGCATACAAAGCGGTAGCACAGCAGAGTCACTTTCTTCCGGGTCAGGATGTTGTTGTATTCGGAACAGGCCCGCTCGGACTCTTCTCTGTACAGATCGCAAGAATCATGGGCGCTGTAAATATCGTAATGGTAGGACTTGACGAAGATGTTGCAACACGTTTCCCGGTTGCTCTTGAGGTTGGAGCTACACATGTAGTAAATGGTTCCAAAGAAGATGTTGTGAAGAGATGTACAGAAATCTGCGGAAGAGATAACCTGGGACTTGTAATCGAGTGCTCCGGAGCTAATATCGCTCTGAAACAGGCGATCGAGATGCTCCGTCCGAACGGCGAGGTTGTTCGCGTAGGTATGGGATTTAAACCGCTTGAGTTCTCCATCAACGACATTACATCCTGGAACAAGAGCATCATCGGACATATGGCATACGACTCCACATCATGGAGAAATGCGATCCGTCTGCTTGCATCCGGACAGATCAAGGTACAGCCGATGATCACACACAGACTCGGCCTGTCACAGTATGAGGAAGGATTTGACGCAATGGCAAGAAAAGAAGCGATCAAGGTAATCTTCCACTACGATTTTGACGACGAGGAGTAATCCGGATGGAGAAGAAACTTTTGCTGGCTCCCTCAATGGGATGCTGTGACCTATATGATTTTGAAAATCAGGTGAGATATATCGATGAACATGCAGATTTCCTGCATATCGACATAAAGGACGGTAATTATGTCAAGACATTCGGCGTAGGGCCTGACTTTATGACCGTATTAAAAAAAGTTGTAAAAACACCGATGGATGCTCATCTGATGGTAAAACATCCACAGGACTTTATCGAAGCGTGTGCGGAGGCCGGAGCGGAATATATTACCCCGCATACCGACTGTATCGAGAGTGATGCTTTTGTCACGATCAATAAAATCCTCTCTCTTGGCTGCAAGGCGGGAATCGCGATGAATCCCGCCGCGCCGCTGGAGGCCATCCGCTATTACCTGCCGCTGCTTTCAAAGGTTACGATCATGATCGTGGACGCAGGTTATGCCGGACAAAAAGTCATCACACAGATGTATGATAAGATCCGTACGCTTGTAAAGTGGAGAGAAGAGATGGGCCTTGACTTCCTGATCGAGGCGGACGGTTCCATGAACGCAGGCGTATATGCTCCCCTGTATGAAGCGGGCGCAGATGTGGTAGTCCTCGGACCGCCGGCGCTGTGGAATAAAGACCCGGACATCAAGAAGGCCTGGGCCATCATGCAGAATGAAGTGGATGAAGAATTAAAGAAAATTAATCGTTAAACAGAAACGGCGGCACGGCTATATTACCTCTGCCTGCTGTGCCGCCGGATATAAAAGGATAAGAAAAAGAAAGGAAGAGAGGAAAAAATCATGGCATCAACAACAAAAAGTGCGAATATCGGTGCAAGACTGGATCGTCTGCCGAATTCCGGCTGGCATATAAAAATGTGGCTTATTACAGCATTTGCCCTTCTGGTGTGCTGGTCAAATGCAATCGGAGGTTCTGTACAGAACGTTCTGTTAAACGAACTTCACTGGCTGGAACCGGGTACGACGCTCCTTGCAATGTGGGGAACAACTTATACGGCAGGTCAGCTCTTCGGAGCGCTGGTCGGAGGTCCTATCGGTGATAAGATCGGACGTAAAAAAAGTATTATGTTATACGAGATAATACATATCATCGCTATGATCGGAGGAGCTATTTCTCCTAATGTATATGTACTGTATGTATTCAGACTGATCCAGGGATTCGGGCTGGGAGCTCTTCTGGTCGTTCTGTTCGCGGGATTCACAGAGTATGTGCCGGGCAGAAACCGTGGTACATGGTCCAGCCGTAACTCCTTTATCGGAAACTGGTCTCATCCGGTCAGCAACGGTATTGCATTTCTCATTGGTCTGACTGGTGTCGGCCTGAATGCAAACTGGAGAATCCAGTATATGATCCCGTCAATCCTGTCAATCATCGCAGCTGCTCTTATTGCAAAGAAATTCCCGGAGTCTCCGAGATGGCTGGAATCTCAGGGCAGAGTAGACGAGGCGGATGCGATCCTTACAAAGATTGAAAAAGAGATCGAAGCTTCCACAGGCAAACCGCTTCCTCCTGTAACAGAAGCGCCGAAGCCGGTTAAACAGCTTCCGTATTCCGCACTGTTCAAAGGAAAGCTGCTCAGAAGAACAATCGTCGGTTCTCTTGTACTGATCGGTATGAACACGATCCAGTATACATTGATGACATGGATGCCTTCACTGCTTGTATCACTCGGATATGATACGTCGCAGTCTCAGTTCATGACAATGTTCGGTCTCTTCGGAGCTCCGTTCGGAATCTTTATCGCATCACTTTACATGGATAAGATCCCGAGAAGAGTCACAGGTGTGGTCCTGCTCATACTTATGGCTGTACTCGGTGTTATCACGAGTCAGCAGACGTCAATGACTCCATTGATCGTATCAACGTTCTTACTGAACACGGTTATTTACATGTATGTATGCTACGCATCAGCAGTATATGTGCCTGAGATGTGGCCTACATCAGCGAAACTGTCAGGTTCCGGTTTCTGTAACGCGATCGGACGTGTCAGCAATATCTTCTTCCCGTTCCTCGTTACATACGTTGCGGCAAGCTCAATGGGAAGCGCAGGCGTATTCGTCCTGATCTCTATCGTAGCCGTTGTCATCGCAGTAAGTGTTGCAGTGTTCGGTGTTGAGACAAGAGGAGAGTCTGTAGAAGATATCGGTAATGTCGACTAAACTAAATCTGTGCTGAATATTCTGTGCAGAATATAAATTAAAAAGGAAGGAAGTAACGAAGATGAAAAATTCAGAAGCAATCTTAGTGACTCCGAAACATTTTGAGATTCAGGAGTGCCCGGTTCCGGAGCCGAAGGAGAATGAAATCCTCCTGAAAGTAGAGTATGTGGGAATGTGCGGGTCTGATATCCACGGGTTTGAGTTCGGACCATTCATCCCTCCGAAAGATCCGAACCAGAAGATCGGTCTTGGCCATGAGGTTGCAGGTGAAGTGGCAGCCGTAGGCGCGAAAGTAACGAAGTTTAAAGTGGGAGATAAAGTTCTCATCGAGCCGGGCGTGCCGGACAATACATGCGACTACTGTAAGTCTGGCCGCTACAATATCTGCCCGGGCGTAGATTTTATGGCGACACAGCCCAACTATAAGGGGGCTCTGACACAGTATATGACGCATCCGGAGGAGTGGACTTACCACATTCCGGAAGGCATGACGACGATGGAAGCGGCTCTGGTAGAGCCTGCGGCAGTCGGCATGCATGCGGCTATCCTGGGTGAGGCAAGACTTGGAAAGAGCATTGTTATCCTTGGCGCTGGTACGATCGGACTTATGGTCCTTCAGGCATGCTTGAGCCTTGGAGCTACGGATATCACGGTTGTAGATGTTATCGAGAAACGTCTGGATCTGGCAAAGAAACTTGGCGCAAAGAGAGTGATCAATGGAAAAGAGCAGGATACGGTTGCATACCTGCGCTCCGAAGAAATGTACGGAGATCACGGCGTGGAACTTGTATTTGAGTGCGGCGGTTCCGTATTCCTGGCTCAGCAGGCAGTACAGATCGTTGCCCGCGGCGGTAAGATCATGATGGTCGGAACACAGTCCAAACCGGTTCCGATTGACTTTCTTAAGATCAACCGCGAGGTGACCATCCAGACATCTTTCCGTTATTGCAATAACTTCCCGCAGACGATCGAAGCGATTGCTACAGGCAAGTTTAATGTGAAAGATATGGTAACAAATATTTACGATTACAAAGACGTTCAGCAGGCATTTGAAGACGCTATCGATCCGGTCAAGAAGACCGAGATGATCAAAGGTGTAGTGAAGGTTGCGGAGTAGACGTTCAACCGTGGTGAGAAAGGAGAAATAGTTATGATATCAGATATCAGATATTGGGAAAAGAAAGCAAGTGAAGGACATTACGCAATTCCTCATTTTAACGTGTGGAATGCAGAGATGCTGATGGGAGTTATCGATGCCGCAGAGGAATTACGGGCCCCGATCATTATCTCTTTTGGAACTGGATTTACGGGGAACACTTCCTTTGAAGACTACTGCTATATGATGGAATCTATGGCGAAAAAGGCAACTGTACCGGTTATCCTGCACTGGGATCACGGACGCAATATGACGATCCTGCAGAATGCGGTAAATCACTGCATGAACTCTGTAATGCGTGACGCTTCGGCTCTTCCGTATGAGGAAAATGTTGCGGAGATAAAGAGATGTGTTGATTATTTCCATGCATATAACATTCCTGTTGAGGCCGAGCTTGGACATGTGGGAAATGAGACGATATACGAAGAAGCTCTGGCGGAGTATCACTATACAGATCCGAAACAGGCGAAGGATTTTGTGGACAGAACAGGGTGTGATTCTCTGGCGATTGCTATCGGAAATGTACACGGAGTATACTCTTCCGAACCGAAACTGGCGTTTGATATACTTGAGGAAGTTGCAAAAACAGTAGATGTTCCTATCGTTCTGCACGGCGCTTCCGGCATCGGTGATGAGGATATCAAAAAAGCAATCTCTCTTGGAATTGCAAAGATCAATATCCATACAGAACTGTGTCAGGCTGCGATGGAAGCTATCAACGAGCATAAGGATGAGCCGTTCCTGGCGGTAGAACGAGCTGTAAGACAGGCAGTGAAAGAGCGCGCTATGTATAAGATCAAATTGTTTGGTGATGATGGAAGGGCTGATGAATAAAGTGAGTAAAGGTACAGATGTAATTATCATCGGGGCGGCGATCGTGGATCTGCCGCTGCGCCCGGTGAGCAAAGAGGTGTTCGATACCGTCTCCTATCCGGTGGATGGGATTTCCATGACCATAGGCGGGGACGCTATAAATGAAGCTACGATCATTACAAGGCTGGGACATAAGGTGTCGTTGATGAGCTGTATCGGCGTTGATGTGGCAGGCGCTTTTGTGCTGAGTCATTGTGAACGTACCGGAATTGATACTACATATATCAAACAGGATCCCGCAATCGACACCTCGATCAACGTGGGGCTGGTAGCTGCGGACGGGGAACGTACGTTTATTACGAACCGTCAGGGCAGCCTGTGGAAATTCAAATATGAAGATCTGGATCTGTCCGCTCTGAAGGATGCGAAGATTCTCTCGTTTGCAAGTATTTTCAATAATCCGCTGTTTGATAACAAAGCAATGGTATCGGTATTTAAGAAAGCCAAAGAAGAAGACATGATCATCTGTGCGGATATGGTATCCCCCAGATTAAATGAAAAACTGGAGGATATCACGGAGGCGCTGAGTTATGTGGATTATTTCTTCCCGAACTTTGAAGAAGCCAGCGAAATGACAGGCGAAACAGACGAGGCAAAGGTTGCGGATAAGCTGTATGCGTGCGGAGTGAAGAATGTGATCATGAAGATTGGAAAGAGAGGCTGCTATATCCGCAATGCGGAAGGAGCACAGATTGTTCCGGCATGCAAAGGAGTGACAGCCATTGACACGATCGGCGCCGGAGATAATTTTGCATCAGGATTCATAACCGGGCTTCTTGAGGGCAGGAACATCCGGGACTGTGCCGTCTATGCAAACTGTACGGCAGCTGTGTCGGTTCAGTATGTCGGCGCTACCGGAGGAGTCCAGGAGAAGTCGGATGTAGATAAGATGCTCGCGAAGTACCTTGTGGACTACGGACAGCAGCAGTAAAATCTGTACGGACAGGTACCGGACAGGAGAAAGGAATAAATCAGTTATGAAAACAATGAAATTAGGAAAAACAGGAATAGATATCTCGAGAATAGGTCTTGGAACATGGTCCATCGGAGGCGGTTCCGCATGGGGCGGAGATCATGAGCTCCAGGTCGTGGTAGATACGATCAGAGAAGCTCCGAAAGCAGGCGTTAACCTGATTGATACAGCTCCCGGGTACAACTTCGGAAACAGTGAGAAGATCCTTGGAAAAGCGCTTGAGGGTATGAACCGTGAAGATCTCGTTATCATCACAAAATGTGGTGTGACATGGGATCAGGAGATGAAAGGCGATATGTTCAATGTCGTAAACGGTATTCAGCTTTATAAGAATCTGAACAGCGAGTCTGTAAAGAAGGAGATCAAAGCTTCTCTGGAGCGTATGGGTACGGATTATGTAGATGTTTACATGACACACTGGCAGGCAATTGAAGGATCACCATATTATGTTCCGATCGAAAAGACAATGGATGTTCTCAATGATCTGAAGGCACAGGGCAAGATCAGAGCAATCGGCGCTGCAAACGTTGATATCCACCATATTGAAGAGTATCTGAAATGGGGCGAGCTTGATATCGTACAGGCAAAATACTCCATCCTTGACCGTGGCATTGAAGATGAGATCATACCGTGCTGCCGTGAGAACGGTGTGACGATCCAGGCTTATTCTCCGCTTGAGATGGGGCTTCTGTCCGGAACAATGCCAAGAGACTACAAACCGGTAGGAGCACAGATCCCGAAGAAATGGTTCCAGCCGGATAATATGCAGGCCGCAATGGATATGATGGATAAATGGAAACCGCTGTGTGAGAAATACAACTGTACTATTGCTAATCTGGCGCTCGGCTGGATCCTCGCGCAGGGAGACTTTATGAATCTGCTCAGCGGCTCAACGACGGCAGAACAGATCGAGGAGAATGTGAAATCTGCAGAGCTTGATCTTGATCCGGAAGATGTGGCTTACATGAGAGAACTTGCGGAAGAGATTGATAAATAAACAGTAAAAATTGAACTGTCTGCTTTTTAAAGACCGTTTGAGTGGGTTTAGACCTCGAATGTTTAGGTTTTAAAGGAGGATAACATGCTTTCACAGGACAAAAGTCTTGCAAAAACCAACTCGGAAGGTATATTATTAGATAAACGAAGGGTAAATACCGTAAGCGGGGAAAGGGAAGAAAGCATGGCTGGCAAAGAGAGATTGATGGTTATCCGCCAGACTGTTCAGACGGAAAAGAAAGTAAGTGTCAGTGATCTGAGCAGGATATGCCGGGTGACAGAGGAAACAATACGAAGAGATCTGGATAAGCTCGAGACTGAGGGGATTCTGACAAGGATACATGGGGGCGCCATCTGGAATGAAGGCGCCCAGAAAGAAGGTATCCATTTTTACAGACGTTTGAGCAGGCATCTAAGAGAGAAACAGGAAATTGCCCGGAAGACGGCAAGACTTCTGGAAGGGAAGAGCACGGTCATTGCGGACTCAAGCACAACGGTTGCGAAAGCGCTGAAGATCATCCCGGAATCTCAGGAGATTACGATCGTGACGAATTCTACGGAAGTGTTCCGCGAATTTCAGCAGTCGCCCTTTAATATCATCTCGACAGGCGGAGAGTTCAACAAGAAAGCTCTGTCGCTTCAGGGACAACTGGCGAAATCTAATATTGAAAAGTATAATGTGGATCTTGCGCTGATCAGCTGCAAAGGACTCAGTATTGAAAAAGGCGTACTGGATTCCAACGAGAGCGAGGCGGAGATCAAGAAAGCCATGCTTGCACAGGCAGAAGAGGTAGCTCTGCTGGCAGATTATTCCAAGTTCGGGCAGTCGGCGTTTGTCAACCTGATCGATCTGGACCGTGTGAATTATCTGATTACGGACAGAAAGCCGGCGGATGAATGGGTCGAATATTGCAATGAACACGGGATCACATTGATCTGTTGAAACTGCGCATGCTGCGGTGTGTTGATATAAATGTGAAATTTTACAGCAGTGCGAATAGCCGGGCATCCGGATTCTGATGGTTATATCAGGATTCGGATGCCTTTTCTTTATCTTCTTTTTCACAGATCCGTTCAAAGAAGAACAAAGGAGCTGTCTGCATATTTCTTTGAAAATACCTTTGAAATAAAGAAAAAATGCATAAAACAAAAAAATATGTCATAAAAATAAGGGATAAAAATTAGTGAAAACATATAAAAATCTTTGAAATAAAGAAAAAATGTTGACAACAGAAAAAGTGAAATGTAAAATACATTTAAAGGATTTGTGCAGGATTCACAATAGAGCATGAAGCGGCACAATTAATCAACAGAAACGAGGAAGGTGGAATTATGGGAAAAGAGAAGAAAGAAAAGAAGAGAGGATCTATCGTAAAACGAATGATCATCGCAGTGATCGCCGGTTTTGTGGTCGGTTTCCTGTGCCTGGTACTCAGAGAGTTTCTTAATGGAAATGGAAATGAGAATGTATGGAACGTAGTCGATGCAATATTTTTCCAAGATATTACAGCTACAAACGGCTTTGAAGGGCTTGGTATCCTTTATATTGTAGGGCAGTTATTTATGCGCGGTCTTCAGATGGCGATCGTACCTCTGGTACTTACCTCATTGAGCCTCGCAATGTGCAGTCTGGCAAATCCGGAGAGGCTCGGAAAGATCGCAGGAAAGACATTTATTACATACATCTGCTTTTATGTAGTAGCTGCAGCGCTTGCTGGAGCTGCGGCTTATTTTGTAAGAAGCATGGGATGGTTTAATGTAAATCTTCCAAGCGAGATGGCTACAGAGGCCGTGACGATGGAGGGATATAACCCGCTGACAGCGGTTATCACCGCCGTACCGTCCAACCTGTTTTCCGCTTTTACATCAAACAATGAGATCCTGGCGGTATGTGTCGTAGCAATCATCATGGGCTTGTGTATGACGTTTATGGGTGAGAAAGCGGATCCGTTAAAGAAAGTGCTTGAAAATCTGAATGATATTATCCAGATGTTCCTGAACTTCCTGATCGACAGAGTCGGACCTGTTGCAATTTTCTGTATGATCTGCAGAACACTTGCTGTTTATGGTGTGGAGTATATCAGACCGACACTTGTATGGATGGTTACAACGATCATTGTGAGCCTTGTACTGGTCTCAACGATCTATCCGATCGGAATCTTCCTGACGACACGGCTGAATCCGTTCCCGTTCCTCAAGAAATCATTTAAGATCGGTTTGTTTGCAGCTGCAACAAACTCCTCTGCTGCAACCCTTCCTCTGAATACAAAGACATGTATCAACGAGCTTGGGTGTACGGAAGAAATCAGCAGTTTTGTGCTTCCGACCGGTATGACGATCAATATGAACGGTACGACGGCGATGCATATGATAGCGGTCACATTTATCGCGACAGCAGCAGGCATTGACATCTCACCGTCAACTCTGGTAATGGCGGCATTCCTTTCTATCTGTACAGCAATGGGCTGCCCGGCAATCCCGGTGGCAGGTACCACAATGGTATATGTCGTTATGTCCGGCCTCGGAATGACGTCAGAACTGTGTATGATCGGCTATTCACTTGTTCTTGCTATGAATTATCTGCCGGGCATGGCGGTTATCACACTGAATGTTATCGGTGATGCGGCTACGAACGTTATCGTGAACTTCAAGGAAGGCGTATTGAACAAAGAAGTTTATAACAAGATGGACTAAATCGGCCGGATGAGGAGTTGACATTATGATGAAAGAAATATCCCTGGAAGGGAAAACGGCGCTGATCACAGGCGGTGCGACAGGGATTGGTTATGCGATTGCAGGAGAAATGTGCGATGCAGGTGCCGATGTGGTGATCGTCGGGCGGAGAGAGGAGAAGCTCAGGGAAGCTGCTCAGAATCTCGGCGACCACTGCCGCTGGTATCAGTTTGATGTGACGCAGATAGAGGAATATGAGAGGTTGCTGAATCAGATAGAAGAGCAGGGAACGATAGATATCCTTGTGAATAATGCGGGAATCAATATTAAGAAAGATTTCTTTGACTTTAAGGCTGAGGAATTTGACAGGATCGTTGAGACGCAGGCAAAAGCTCCGTTTATGCTGTCACAGGCTGTTGCAGAGAGGATGAAGTCCAGAAGATCCGGTAATATAATCTTTATATCTTCCCTGGCCTCTGTCCTCGGTATGCATGAGATACAGGCATATACAGTCTGCAAGAGCGGGATAAAGGGGCTGGCAAGGAGCCTCGCACGTGATCTGGGCCCGTATGGGATAAGGGTAAACAGCCTGAATCCGGGATTTGTCTACACGGATATGCTTGAACGGACAAATCTTAAAACTCCGGAAAGACTCAGGGAAATTGAGGAGAGGACGCCGTTGAAAGGGTTTACACAGGCGAAAGATCTCGGAATGGCAGCTGTATTCCTTGCATCAGATGCAGCAAGATTTATAACAGGAATCGATCTTGTGGTAGATGGAGGAATAAGCAGTTCTTTTTTGATATAGTACAGTACGAAAAGTTAATAAAGAGATAAAAGCAGTGCCCGAAATGGTTATGGGCACTGCTTTTATATTGATATTAAGTTTCAGCCTGTCGGCTGCTCGGTTCCGGTATTGCCTCCGCCGGTTTCGCCGCCTGTACCTCCGCCGGTTTCGCCGCCTGTACCCCCGCCGGTCTCACCGCCACCTGTACCTCCGCCGGTTTCGCCGCCGGGTGTGCCGCCGCCGGTATCAGTGTTACTGCCGGAGCCTCCGCCATTGTTGGTATTAGAGCCGGTATTGCCATTATCGGTATTGCCACCGGTATTGGTATCATTATTAGTTGTATTGTTATCTGTAGTCTCTTTGTCGTCGTCATCACTGCCGCTGGAAGTATTCCGGTATCCATGACCGGAACAGCTCTGGGTCGGCGCCGTTTCTTTATCAAAATACTCTGTTCTGGACGGACAGCCGCTTACAGCGAGCAGACCGGTTCTCGTACATACAGTCTTTCTCACAACAGAAGACGGCATCTCAAAATCTTTGTCCTGGAGATCCTGATGGATCCGGTCCATAATGGCATGCCAGATGGTCAGATGCCATGATCCCAAACTTTCCATTGACTTATTCTCATCATAACCGCCCCAGATACCGGCTGTGTAATAAGGCGTATATCCGACAAACCAGCGATCGTCATAATTATCTGTTGATCCGGTCTTTCCTGCTGTTGCCATGCCGCCCAGTCCGGCACCGTATCCGGTACCGCTGCTGACTACATCTTCCATTGCGCTTGTCAGAAGATAAGCGGTAGAGTCTTTGATCACTTCGTGAGTTGATGGAGAAGTGTTGTCGATCAGGACGTTGCCGTCATGATCAAGAATCTCCGTATACAGGATCGGTTCTGTATATGTGCCGCTGTTTGCAATAGAAGCGAAAGCGGCTGTCAGCTCCAGATTATATACACCGTTGGTGATTCCGCCAAGAGCAGTAGCCTGAGCAATATCTGATTCGCTCAATGTACTGAATCCGAAATCCTGAAGGTATTCATATCCTGTCTCCAGTCCTACATCGTCTGTGAGAGTCTCCACAGCAATCGTGTTACAGGATATTTTGATCGCATCGCGCACGGACATGGATCCACGGTATCCTCTGTAAGAGTTGGGGACGTTCTGACCGCTCTTGTATTTGTAAGGTTTATCCACTTTTGTTGTTGCAAGAGTGATCTTATCTTCGTTGAGTCCGGGCGCATAAGTCGATAAAATCTTGAATACGGAACCGGGCTGCTGAGGATCGTCTGTGGCACGGTTCAGCGTACGGTTTCCTGTCTTATCCCCGCGTCCGCCCACAAGTGCTTTTACCTGACCGGTATACTGATCCATGACGACAAAGGAAACCTGGGGCTGCAGTGTGATCGTGCAGTTTTCATCTACAGTGTCGCCGGCATCTTCATCGATATTGAGCGTACCTTTGTATTCCTCGATCCTCTGTTTCGCCTCATCCTCGGAAGAGAAGACGAGAGGATTGCTGTCATTGTAGGTTTCTCTGATATACTCCGCAAGATTTTCCTTGCTGTAATTTTCAGCGGAACCGTCTGCCCGGTGGATTGTCAGAGCATACTGTAATCCATATTCTGTCAGAGGATAGTAATCACTGTCCGCTACTTCTTCATCGCAGATACTCTGGATCGTCTGATCCTGTGTGGATTTGATCGTAAGACCGCCACCATAGAGCAGATTGTATGCCTGAGTTTCGGAGTACCCTTTTTCATCCATGAGATCCTGTACCACATCTTCGATCAGAGAGTCGGTAAAGTAAGAATAAGGTGTTGTATCTTCCGTAATAGCCGAAGTCTCAAGAATGCGGTCATATACCGGATCCTCGATGGCCTCGTCATATTCCGACTGGTTGATATATCCCTGATCGAGCATATTATTCAGGACTACTTTCCGACGTTTGGCGTTGTTGTCGGGGTTGGTCACGGGATCATAAGCCGTAGGATTTTGTGTGATGGCAGCGATAACTGCACATTCCGAAAGGGTCAGATCAGCCGCATCCTTATTGAAGTACCGTTCCGCCGCTGTCTGCACACCGAGACATCCCTGGCCCAGGTTGATCGTATTCATATAGGCTTCGAGAATCTCGTTCTTGCTCATTTCCTTTTCAAACTGGAGGGCGAGATACTGTTCCTGCAGCTTTCTTTCAACTCTTTCAAAACTGCTTTCATTGACAAAATCAGGGAAGACATTGTTTTTGATAAGCTGCTGAGTCAGTGTGCTGGCGCCTTCTGAGAAATCAAAGCCATTGGTGATGCCGACGATACCGGCACGAATAATGCCTTGGAGGTCAATTCCGTTGTGTTCATAGAAACGTTCGTCCTCAATGGCAACAAATGCGTGCGGGAGATACTCGGAATTGGCTGTGATCTCCTCATATGTCTTATATACACGATTGGAATCGGCATCGCTCAGAGTCTCAAGCACATTCCCGCTCTGATCGGTGATATTGGTCGTATAACCCTGAGGGAGTATGTCTTCTGCCGAGACAGCAGGAGCGTTGTCTATGATCTTTTTGGCAAAGACCGCTGCTCCGATGACACATATGATTCCCAGAAGGAGTATACAGATAATGAGGGCTTTAAAGAATCGTACGCCTACGCGTTTCTTTTTCATTCTTTTTTTAGAAGAAATACTTTTTTTTCTTCTGGAAAGGTTTCTTTTCCCGTAATTCACGAATAACATCCTCCTTTTTAACTCCCATGATTATATCAAATATAAGCATATAAATAAAGGAAAAAATAAAATCTTCATATTTTCTACAATTTTTGATAATATATTAAAAGCAGCCCGTATCAGGCGGATTTTGAACCGGAAGGAGAGTGCTTTATGGATAGATATGATACTGTGTACAGAGGCGGAACGGGAGAATATGCAGAGAAAAAATCCCGTTTTATTGCAGAGGTGTTTCCGGTTAACTCGGAAGAAGAGGCCTTTTCTTATCTGGAAAAAGTAAAAAAGAGATACTGGGATGCAAGGCATCACTGCTGGGCGTATATTCTTGGGAGAAATCCGGCTTCCGAGCGCATGAGTGATGACGGGGAACCGGCAGGAACGGCCGGGAAGCCGATCCTGGAAGTGATCAGAGGAAGAGGACTTACAGATGTGTTCGTGGTAGTGACGAGATATTTCGGAGGAACACTTCTCGGAACGGGAGGATTAGTGCGCGCTTATACGGCTGCAGCCTCTGAAGCTCTTTCGCATGCTGTGATTATCACGAGAATATGGGGATCCAGGCTTAATATTGCGACAGACTACACAGGACTTGGAAAGATCCAATATCTGATCGGGCAGAGGGGGCTGCATGTATTGGATACAGTCTATACGGATCAGGTTGTAATGACGGTCCTTGTTCCGGAGGAAGAAAAGAAGTCGTTTATAAAAGAGATCATGGAGGGAACCAACGGGCAGGCTGTGATCGAGCTGGAAAATAAATGTTGGTTCGCAAAAACCGAAAATGGTACAGAAGTCTGGGATGCATAAAGAGCCGCCCCTGAAATATGCTTTTGGCAGCGATTGCTGAAAGAATATTTCAGGGGCGGTTATAAATTTACAGGAACTTATGAAAATTCCGGCTCGATAAGTCCGAAAGAACCGTCTTTTCTCTTATATACGACATTGACTTCTTCTGTCTCCGCATTGGAGAAAACAAAGAAACTGTGTCCCAAAAGTTCCATCTGGATGCAGGCATCTTCCGGATACATCGGTTTGATACCGAATTTTTTCGTACGCACGATGCGGATCTCGTCATCCTCGGGTGATTCTTCCTCAGAATCAATGAATTCTTTCCGGATACTGCCGGTTGATGCTGCCGAAGTGGGATGACCCTGATTCTTAGCTACCAGCTTGTTCTTATATTTACGGAGCTGGCGCTCGATGATCTCTTCCACAAGATCGATGGATACATACATGTCATTGCTCGTCTGCTCTGAGCGGATAATGTTTCCTTTGACCGGGATCGTTACCTCGATCTTCTGGCGTCCTTTCTCTACGCTCAATGTTACGATGATTTCTGTTTCAGGAGTGAAGTACCTCTCAAGCTTGCCTAATTTCTGCTCGATTGCGTCTTTGAGTCCTTGAGTTACTTCGATGTTTTTTCCACTGATGATATAATTCATACTGTTCAACTCCTTTTTGTTCATATTCTACATAAACATGTGTTAAATATGTGTATGTATTATGTAAATATTATAGCATGGAACAGCGTTAATGTATAGAATGAATCACTTTGATCCATATGTTTTTTTCGTTTATAAGTTTATTTCATATTTGCTCTTTTCCGCATTCTGGAATCAAGAATCTTCTTGCGGATGCGCAGAGATTTCGGCGTTACTTCCAGCAGCTCGTCCGTATCGATGAAGTCAAGTGCCTGTTCCAGACTTAAGATCCGCGGCGGCGTGAGCCGGAGGGCTTCGTCAGCGCTGGAGGAACGTGTATTCGTCAGATGCTTTGTCTTGCAGACATTGAGTTCGATATCCTCGGCTTTCCCGTTCTGACCGATGACCATACCTGCGTATACCCTTTCTCCAGGGCCGATAAACAGTGTACCGCGTTCCTGCGCGCTGTACAGACCGTAAGTGACGGCTTCACCTGTCTCGAAAGCGATGAGTGACCCCTGCTTGCGGTATTGGATATCTCCTTTGTACGGCGCATAACCGTCAAAACTTGTGTTCAGGATTCCGTTTCCTTTTGTGTCGGTCAGAAATTCTCCGCGGTATCCGATCAGTCCTCTGGCCGGAATGGAGAACTCCAGGCGTGTATAGCCGCCTCCTGTAGTGCCCATATTCCGCAGCTCGCCTTTTCTCTGTCCAAGCTTTTCAATTACGACCCCGGTGAACTCATCCGGAACATCAATGTATGCCAGTTCCATAGGTTCCAGTTTTTTCCCGTTTTCATCTGTTTTATAGAGAACTTCCGCTTTGCTGACTGCAAATTCATATCCTTCTCTGCGCATGTTTTCGATCAGGACAGAAAGGTGGAGTTCTCCACGCCCGGACACTTTAAAACTGTCTGTATTTTCCATTTCTTCCACGCGCAGGCTGACATCAGTGTTGAGCTCGCGGAAGAGACGGTCGCGCAGATGACGGGAAGTTACATATTTTCCTTCCTGCCCCGCAAAGGGACTGTCATTTACAATAAACTGCATGGCGATAGTCGGCTCCGAGATCTTCTGGAACGGGATCGGTTCCGGTTTCTCGGGAGAGCAGAGCGTGTCTCCGATGGAGATATCAGATATACCGGAGATGGCTACGATTGATCCGATCGTCGCTTCCTTTACCTCTACTTTATTCAAACCGTCGAACTCATAGAGACGGCTGATCTTTACTTTCTCCTGTTTGTCCGGATCATGATGGTTGACAAGAACCATCTCCTGATTGACGGCAATGGTTCCGTTATCGACTTTCCCGATTCCGATACGGCCTACATATTCATTGTAATCAATGGTGCTGATGAGCACCTGTGTCGGAGCGTCCGGATCCCCCTCGGGAGCCGGGATGTAGTCGAGAATTGTCTCAAAGAGGGGTTTCATGTCTCTTTCTTCATCAGTAAGATCCAGCACGGCCACGCCGGCTTTTGCAGAAGCGTAGACGAAAGGACACTCCAGCTGTTCGTCGGAAGCGCCAAGGTCGATAAAGAGTTCGAGTACTTCGTCGATCACTTCCTCCGGGCGTGCTTCCGGCCGGTCGATCTTATTGATGCATACAATGACCGGAAGATTTAACTCCAGCGCTTTTCTGAGTACAAATTTTGTCTGAGGCATAGCTCCTTCAAAGGCATCTACCACAAGGATGACGCCGTTTACCATTTTTAGAACACGCTCTACCTCGCCGCCGAAATCGGCATGCCCGGGAGTATCGATAATATTGATTTTAACCCCTTTATAATGTACGGCGGTATTTTTAGAGAGAATTGTGATGCCTCTTTCCCGTTCGATATCGTTGGAATCCATGACTCTTTCGGCCACTTCCTGATTTTCACGGAATACTCCGCTCTGTTTTAAAAGCTCATCCACAAGAGTTGTCTTCCCGTGGTCTACGTGAGCTATGATAGCAATATTTCTTACATCTTCGCGTTTTGTCTTCATAATATTCTGCACTCTTTCCTTATAATATACACATTATATAACTGCAACTCTCTTATTCTATCACAAAATCTGTAATTTACAAGTAACAGTTTAGCCATCGGGAAGGGAGGAACCGGATTTATGCTTGTATAAGGATCCGGCCCCTCCCTTCCCGATGAGCTGAGCGCCAGTATATGAGCAAAGGTGCGGCAAAGCCGCGGTAAGCACGGAGTGCGACTTTGCGAATGGCGCGGCTAAACTGTTATGTATGTGAAAAAAGCCGTTGAAAAACATGTCGAACGATTTTCGGAAAGAATGGTTCTAAAGCATCCCGAATGTTCATACATTTAGTAGTGACTCAAAAATACCAGGAAGAGGAAGGGAGAACTACAGATTATGTCAGATAAGATCATTGAGAACAATCAGGTAACGGTCATAGGAACAGTGGTGTCGGAGTTTACATACAGCCACGAGGTGTTCGGGGAAGGATTCTATATGGTGGATATCCTTGTCAGGAGACTGAGCAGTTCAAATGACAGAATTCCGGTCATGGTGTCAGAGCGCCTGATCGATGTGACCCAGGATTACAGAAAGCGGTGTATCATGGTGACAGGGCAGTTCCGTTCCTACAATCGCCATGAGGAACAGAGAAACAGGCTGGTCCTGTCCGTATTCGCCCGTGAGATCGAGTTCGTGGAAGAGGAGCCTGACGGCGCGCGTACGAATCATATCCTGCTGGAGGGATATATGTGTAAGCGGCCGGTATACCGGAAGACACCTCTGGGCAGAGAGATCGCGGATCTTTTGCTTGCCGTGAACAGGCCTTATGGGAAATCAGACTATATTCCCTGTATATGCTGGGGCAGAAACGCCAGGTATGCCTCGGGCTTTGATGTGGGAGAACATGTCAGGATACTGGGCAGGATCCAGAGCAGGGAGTATGTAAAGAAACTGTCGGAGACAGAGACGGAGACCCGGACTGCATATGAGGTCTCGGTGAGTAAATTAGAGTGCATCGAAGAGTGACGAATTTTGTTAAAAGGATATCATATATTGAGATTAACTCTCAGATATGATATCCTTTTTATATGTGATAACAGACAGGAGGATGAAAATAATGATAAAATTTATGTTGCACGGATGCAATGGTAAAATGGGAAGAATGATCACTGAGATCGTAAAAGGAGAGGAGAATGCCGCAATCGCTGCCGGCGTGGATTCTTATACCGGCGTACCCAATGACTATCCGGTATTTGACTCTGTTGAAAAATGTGATGTGGATGTGGATGTTGTTATTGATTTTTCGACGGCAAAAGCCATAGATGCTCTTCTTGATTACTGCGTAGAAAAAAAACTTCCGGTCGTTCTCTGTACGACAGGACTTTCGGAGGAACAGCTCGAGAGGGTTGCCGAGGCTTCAAAAAAGATTGCAATCCTCAAATCAGCTAATATGTCGCTGGGGATCAATCTCCTCTTAAAGCTTTTAAAAGATGCGGCGAAAGTGCTTGCCCCAGCAGGATATGATATAGAGATCGTGGAGCGCCACCACAACCAGAAGCTGGACGCGCCCAGCGGCACCGCACTTGCCCTTGCGGATTCTGTCAATGAGGCGCTGGATAATGAATATCATTATGTATATGACAGAAGTCAGGTACGACAGAAACGAGATAAAAAAGAAATCGGTATCTCAGCTGTCCGCGGAGGAACGATCGTGGGAAATCATGAGGTGATCTTTGCGGGAACAGATGAGGTCATTGAGTTTACCCATACGGCATACTCCAGAAGTGTGTTCGCAAAAGGCGCCGTAGAGGCGGGAAAATATCTGGCGGGTAAAGAGTCCGGAATGTATGATATGGGAGATGTAGTAGGTCTGTAATCAGAGAACATTTTGGGAGGATAAAATGAAAGATCTTGGAACAAGATATCTGGAACGTTTGTCAGACCTGTATCCGACGATCGCGGCAGCAGCCACTGAGATCATCAATCTTCAGGCAATACTGAATCTGCCAAAGGGAACCGAACATTTTCTGACGGATGTACACGGGGAATATGAAGCTTTCTCCCATGTGTTGAAAAACGGTTCGGGTTCCGTAAGGCGCAAGATTGACGATGTGTTCGGAAATACGATGAGCATGAGAGATAAAAGGTCTCTAGCAACATTGATCTATTACCCGAAGCAGAAGATGGACATGGTTAAAAAGACCGAGACTAACATGGAAGACTGGTACCGTGTGCATCTTTATCTTCTGATTGAAGTGAGCAAACGGGCTGCAAGCAAGTATACCCGGTCAAAAGTACGGAAAGCTCTTCCAAAAGATTTTGCATATGTAATTGAAGAGCTGATCACTGAAAAAGCGGAAGTAAGCGATAAGGAATCTTACTACAATGCGATCATTTCCACGATTATAAGGATCGGGAGGGCGGAGGAATTTATTGCTGCTATTTCCGAACTGATCCAAAGGCTTGTGGTTGATCATCTTCATATTGTGGGAGATATCTATGACAGGGGACCAGGTCCTCATATCATCATGGATAAGCTTATGACGTATCACTCGCTGGACGTTCAGTGGGGAAATCATGATGTCCTTTGGATGGGAGCAGCGGCCGGGCAGCGCGGCTGTATCGCGAATGTGATACGTATCTGTGCACGATACGGCAATCTGGATATTCTGGAGGAGGGATATGGCATTAATTTACTCCCTCTCGCAACATTCGCGTTGAAAGTGTATAAGGATGATCCGTGTGCCTGTTTTAAATTGAAAGTGCCGGAACGAACAGATACTGACGAGATGCAGATGAATCTCAGAATCCACAAAGCCATCTCTATCATACAATTTAAGGTGGAGGGGCAGATTATAGAAAGACAGAAGTCGTTTCATCTTGAGGATCGCGCGCTGCTCCACCGGATTGATTATGAGAAGGGAACGATAGAGCTGGACGGCAAAGAGTACCGGCTTCTGGATACAAATTTCCCAACGATAGATCCGAAAGATCCGTATGCGCTGACGGAAGAGGAGGAGGAAATCATGGACCGCCTCGAAAAGGCTTTTATCAACTGTGAGAAGCTTCAGAGTCATATGCGTTTTTTGCTGGCTAAGGGTGGCCTTTACAAGGTGTACAACGACAATCTGCTGTATCACGGCTGTGTCCCTCTTGCGGAGGATGGAAGCCTGAAAGAAACGGAAGTATACGGTAAGAAGTATCGGGGAAAGGAATTGTATGATGCGCTGGACGCCTACGTGAGAAAAGGATTTTTTGCATTAGACGAAAAGGAGAAGAAGGATGGGCAGGATATTATGTGGTATATCTGGCTTCATCCGGATTCCCCGCTTTTCGGGAAAAATAAGATGGCTACGTTTGAACGCTACTTTCTTGCTGAAAAAGAGACACATGTAGAGAAGAAAAATCCCTATTATTCTTACATAGAAAATGAAAAAGTGATCGATAATATCATGAGGGAATTCGGTCTTGATCCGGCGGAAGGACACATTGTAAACGGTCATGTGCCGGTAAAGAGAAAAGACGGCGAGAGTCCGATCAAATGCGGCGGAAAAGTCATGGTCATTGACGGAGGTTTCTCAAGGGCATATCAAAAGCAGACCGGAATTGCCGGATATACGCTTATTTTCAATTCATACGGATTGCTTCTTGTGGCTCACGAACCGTTTGAATCAACGGAAGCGGCCATCGTAAAAGAAAATGATATCCATTCGGAGATCACGGTTGTTCAGCGGGTACATGACCGCCTGCTCGTGGGCGATACTGATATCGGCAGAGATCTCAAAGGTCAGGTGAAAGATCTGGAGCGTTTGCTTTCAGCATACAGAAACGGTGAAATCATAGAAAAACTATAGCAGAAAAGGAACGGCAGTTATGGAAAAAGAGCAGATAAGACCAGTGGAGGAAACATCTGAGCCACTTCAGATTTATTTAAACGAGATCGGACAAATCCCGCTTTTAAGCGAGGAGGAGGAGCGCAGTCTGGGCGAGAAGAGCGCCCGGGGCGATGAGGAGGCGAGAAGAAAGCTTTCCGAAAGCAATCTGAGACTGGTCGTTTCTCTGGCGAAGCGCTATACAGGGAGGGGGGTCCCGTTGATGGACCTGATCCAGGAAGGAAATATGGGATTGATGCGTGCGGCACAGAAATATGATTATACGAAAGAAAATCGGTTTTCTACTTATGCGTCATGGTGGATCAAAGAAGCCATGCAGCGTGCGATTGATCAGCAGTCCAGGGAGATCCGGGTCCCGGTACATGTAGCCGAGAATATGAAACGGGTACAGAAGACAGGAAGGGAGCTCCAGCAGTCGCTGGGCCGGGACGTCACTCCGAAGGAGATAGCGGAGAAACTGGGGGATAAGACGGAGGAAGAAGTAAAAAATATTCTCAATTATCTTCAGAGTCCGGTGTCTCTGGAGACGCCGGTCGGAGACGATGGGGAGAACAGCCTGGGAGATATGGTGGAAGACCGGACGGAGCCGACTCCTGAGGAGGCAATGAATGCTCTGGTGCAGCAGGAGGAGGTAAAAGAACTTCTGGAAACATTAAGCGACAGGGAACGTCAGGTGATACGTCTGAGGTACGGACTTGACGATGAAAAGCCGCATACGCTGGAGGAAATCGGCGAGATCCTGGGCGTCACCAGAGAACGTGTGCGCCAGATCGAGGCGCGGGCATTGGAAAAACTTCGTAAAAGTGCAAAATAGCAGCCCTTTATGTATAAATATTGAAAATGTGCAGATAGTAAAAGTACAACAATATTTATGGAAAGGGAGATTGCTTTTATGAAAAGAATGAAGAAATTGCTGCTGATTTTGACATGTGCTTTTGTACTTCTTGGAACAACAGCCTGCGGCAGCCGGGATAATGCAGACAACGGAGCCGATCAGTCCACAACGGATACGGAAAGAAATGATAATAACGGTGCGGATGACAGCGTTGATGATACTGCTGACGACAGAACAATGAATGATGCAACGGAAGGGGACGGTATTCTGGACGATGCAGTGCATGATGTGACCGATGGCGTAGATGACGTGACCGACGATGTGACAGATGGGATCGATAAGGCCGCGGATGATCTGACAGATGATAACGGTGCTCGGAATGATGCCGGAAACGATGCGGATAACCGGTGATCTGTTACAGTGAATAATTAGAAGAAAAGCAGAACTGTCGCAGGAGGATTCTGTCTTCCTGCGGCAGTTCAATGTAATGTAAAGATACAGAGGTAAGAGATGGAAGTAGGTAAAAGATGAGATTCAGACCATGTATTGACATACATAATGGAAAAGTAAAACAGATTGTGGGAGGCAGCCTGCGGGATAAAGATGATCAGGCCAGAACTAATTTCGCTTCAGAACTTGATGCTTCATTTTATGCGGAACTTTACAAGAGTGACGGGCTTCGAGGCGGTCATATCATATTGTTGAATCCAGTTGGCTCCCGTTATTATGAGGATACAAAACGGCAGGCCATGGAGGCGCTTGCCGCATATCCGGGAGGCATGCAGATCGGAGGGGGAATTACCGCGGAAAACGCCGCGCATTTTCTGGATGCAGGGGCAAGTCATGTGATTGTCACATCTTATGTGTTTCAGGAGGGAGCCTTTCGCAGGGAGAACTTGGAACGGTTGATTTCCGCTGTGGGAAAGGAGCACATTGTCCTGGATTTAAGCTGCAGGAAACGCGAGGACGGCTATTATGTGGTGACAGACCGATGGCAGAAATTTACGGCTATGCGTCTGACGAAAGAAGTGCTGGCAGAGCTGGCGGATGGCTGTGATGAGTTCCTGATCCACGGCGTGGACGTGGAAGGAAAGCGCTCCGGGATGGAGGAAGAGCTTGTCCGCATGCTGGGAGAGTGGCACGGAATTCCGGTCACATATGCCGGCGGCATCAGTTCCATGCAGGATCTGGAGCACTTTGCGGCAGTAGGCGGTGGAAACGTTGACTTCACTGTTGGGAGCGCTCTGGATCTGTTCGGAGGAGATCTGCCGTATGATGAAGTGAAAAGATATAGTTGATGTTGAATTAGCCTTCCGTTAGTGTTAAAATGGAAAACGTAAGTGCATCGGGGCAGTGCGCCGGTGCAAGATTATTTATAAGGAGTTAATTGGGTAATATGGGTATTATAGAGAAGATTTTCGGCACCCACAGTGAGAACGAACTGAAGCGGATCTACCCGATCGTCGACAGGATTGAGGCGATGGAACCGGAGATGAAAGCACTCTCTGACGAAGAACTGAAAGGAAAGACCAGAGAGTTCAAAGAGCGCTTAAGCGAGGGCGAGTCTTTGGATGATCTTCTTCCGGAAGCATATGCAGTCGTACGGGAAGCGGCATTCAGAGTCCTCGGAATGCGCCATTACAGAGTTCAGCTCATCGGTGGTATCATCCTGCATCAGGGCCGTATTGCCGAGATGAAGACTGGTGAAGGTAAGACACTTGTATCTACACTTCCGGCATATCTGAATGCGTTGGAAGGAAAAGGCGTCAACATCGTTACTGTCAATGACTATCTGGCAAAACGTGACGCCGAGTGGATGGGAAAAGTTCATGAATTCCTTGGCCTGACGGTAGGCGTTGTGCTAAATGGCATGGATAATAAAGAGCGCCGCGAGGCTTATGGCTGTGACATTACGTATGTGACCAATAATGAGCTCGGATTTGATTACCTGCGCGATAATATGGTTATTTACAAGGAACAGCTCGTGCAGAGAGGGCTGCATTTTGCGATTATTGATGAGGTGGACTCCGTTCTGATCGACGAGGCAAGAACACCGCTTATCATTTCCGGACAGAGCGGGAAATCTACAAAGCTGTATGAAGCATGCGATATCCTGGCCCGTCAGCTTGAGCGGGGAGAAGCAAGCGGAGAATTCTCCAAGATGAACGCGATTATGGGAGAGGAGATCGAGGAGACCGGAGACTTTATCGTCAACGAAAAAGAGAAGACGGTCAACCTGACGGAAGACGGCGTCAGAAAAGTGGAACAGTTCTTCCATATAGAAAATCTGGCTGATCCTGAGAATCTGGAGATCCAGCATAATATCATACTTGCGCTGCGCGCACACAATCTGATGTTTAAAGATCAGGATTACGTTGTGACTCCGGAAGGGGAAGTTATGATCGTCGATGAGTTCACCGGGCGTATCATGCCGGGACGCCGGTATTCTGACGGCCTCCATCAGGCAATCGAGGCGAAGGAGCATGTGAAGGTCCGCCGGGAGAGCAAGACACTGGCGACGATCACATTCCAGAACCTGTTCAATAAATTTGATAAGAAGAGTGGTATGACAGGTACGGCTCTTACGGAGGAAAAGGAATTCCGTGATATTTACGGAATGGACGTTATCGAGATTCCGACGAACAAGCCGGTACAGCGTGTGGATCTCGAAGATGCTGTTTACAAGACTAAGAAAGAAAAATATAAGGCTGTTATCGATGAAGTAAAGAGAGCTCATGCAAAAGGACAGCCGGTGCTTGTCGGCACGATTACCATCGAGGTGTCCGAGCTTCTGAGCGGTATGTTGAAAAAAGAAGGAATCAAGCACAACGTGCTGAATGCGAAATACCATGAGCAGGAGGCTGAGATCGTTGCGGACGCCGGCCTTCACGGCGCGGTGACCATTGCTACCAATATGGCGGGCCGTGGTACGGATATCAAGCTGGACGATGAGGCAAGGGCAGCAGGAGGATTGAAGATCATAGGTACGGAGCGTCATGAGTCAAGGCGTATCGATAATCAGCTCCGCGGACGAAGCGGACGTCAGGGCGATCCTGGAGAATCCCGCTTCTACATCTCTCTGGAGGATGATCTGCTGCGTCTGTTCGGATCTGAACGACTGATGAGCGTATTTAATGCGCTTGGCGTACAGGAAGGTGAACAGATTGAACATAAGATGCTTTCAAATGCCATTGAATCTGCTCAGAAGAAACTGGAGATCAACAACTTTGGTATCCGTAAGAATCTGCTTGAGTATGACCAGGTTATGAATGAGCAGAGAGAGATCATCTACGGCGAGAGACGCCGGGTGCTCGACGGCGAGAGTATGAGAGATACGATCTACAATATGATCACAGAGTACGTGGAAAATATCACAGACCGTTTTGCATCTCCGGAGGCAGACTCGGAAGACTGGGATATCAAAGGTCTTGATGTCAATTTGCACAATGTGATCCCGCAGCTGGAGCTGCCGACAGAGAAAGAGTGCCAGGATATGCGCCAGAAAGAGCTCAAACATCTGTTAAAAGAACGTGCGGTCAAGGCGTATGAGGCGAAAGAGGCTGAGTTCCCGGAGGCAGAACAGATCCGTGAGATCGAGCGTGTCGTTCTTCTGAAAGTCATTGATGCAAGATGGATGGATCATATTGATGATATGGACCAGCTCCGCCAGGGAATCGGACTTCAGGCATATGGCCAGAGAGATCCGCTTGTGGAGTACAAGATGACAGGTTACAATATGTTCGGTGAGATGACGAACATGATCGCAGAGACAACGATCCGTACGCTCTTCCACATCCGCGTGGAACAGAAAGTAGAACGTGAAGAGGTTGCGAAAGTGACCGGCACGAACAAAGACGACACTTCGGTTCGCGCACCGAAGAAACGTGCGGAGAAGAAGATTTATCCTAACGATCCGTGTCCGTGTGGAAGCGGAAAGAAATACAAACAGTGCTGCGGCCGTAAAAAAGTCGGCTGAGGCTGAAAGTAATTTTCAAAATGAAATTTGAGAAAGAGGTGAATAAGGTGGTTTTATTAGATGAATTAAAGTCAAGACTGACTGCATATGAAGAACCGCTGAAAGATCTGAGGGATTCACTTTGACTTAGCGTCAAAGAAGCTTAGAATCGAAGAATTACAGAAAAGACTGGAGGAACCCGGTTTCTGGGATGATCCTGAAGTCTCCCAGCAGGTGATGAAAGAACTGAAGAATCTTCAGGATTCTGTCAAGCAGATCGAACAGTTATGCTCAGATTATGAGGACATGAAGCTGCTGATCGAGATGAGCGAAGAAGAACCGGATGAGGATACTTCAAAAGAGATCGAGGAGGAACTGGAAGCGTTTGAGACGACGTTTGAAGAGCTTCGGATCAGTACGCTTCTGACAGGTCCTTATGACAAAGACAATGCCATCGTGACGCTCCATGCGGGAGCCGGCGGTACGGAGTCCTGCGACTGGGCGGGCATGCTGTACCGCATGTATACAAGATGGGCGGAAAAAAAGGGTTACGACGTGGAGGAATTGGACTATCTGGAGGGAGATGTAGCCGGCATCAAGGGAGTTACCTTTGAAGTAAAAGGCGAGAATGCCTACGGCTATCTGCGCTCTGAGAAAGGCGTGCATCGTCTGGTGCGCATCTCACCGTTTAACGCGGCCGGGAAGAGGCAGACGTCTTTTGCGTCCTGCGATGTGATCCCGGATATTGAGGAGGATATCGATATTGAGATCAATGACGATGATCTGAAGATCGATACTTACCGGTCCAGCGGTGCGGGCGGCCAGCATATTAATAAAACCTCATCTGCTGTGCGTATCACACACCTTCCGACCGGAATCGTAGTGCAGTGTCAGAATGAACGTTCCCAGCATATGAATAAAGATAAGGCGATGCAGATGCTCAAATCAAAGCTTTATCTGATGAAGCAGCAGGAACAGGCCGAGAAAATGTCGGATATCAGGGGCGAGGTCCGGGATATCAATTTCGGAAACCAGATACGTTCCTATGTCATGCAGCCCTATACTCTTGTGAAAGATCACAGGACCAACACAGAGGTCAGCAATGTAAACGCCGTGATGGACGGCAATATCGATCCGTTTATCAATGCATACTTAAGTGCTGAAACGGGACAGCCGGCAGAAGAATAAAACCGGTTTAAATGAATTAGCGAATCAAAGAGTACGTAAGAAGGAGAAAACGATGGTAAATATAGCAGTAATGGGATACGGCACCGTAGGTTCCGGAGTCGTGGAAGTGATCAATACGAACGGAGACGTGATCAATCAGCGTGCGGCTGATGAGATCAATATCAAATATGTGCTCGATCTCAGAGATTTTCCCGGAGATCCGATCCAGGAAAAAATTGTTCATGATGTGGATGTGATTATCAATGATCCGGAAATCCGGATCGTAGTTGAGGTGATGGGCGGCATTGAGCCTGCATATACATTTGTGAAACGCTGCCTTGAGGCGGGAAAGAGCGTTGTTACGTCCAATAAAGCTCTGGTTGCAAAGCACGGGGCAGAGCTCCTTTCCATTGCCAGAGATAGAGAACTTAATTTCCTGTTTGAAGCGAGCGTGGGCGGCGGGATCCCGATCATCCGCGCTCTGAACTCCTGTCTGACAGCAGATAAGATCGAGGAGATCACGGGTATCCTGAACGGAACGACCAACTATATGCTCAGCAAAATGTTCTATGAGGGAGCTGACTATGACGAAGTTTTGAAGGAGGCCCAGGACAACGGATATGCGGAGCGTAATCCGGAAGCGGATGTGGAAGGATATGACGCATGCCGCAAGATTGCGATTCTTTCTTCCCTTATCTCCGGACAGCAGGTTGACTTTGAGGATATTTATACAGAAGGTATTACAAAAATTACGAAAAAAGATATGCTCTATGCGAAAAAAATGGATATGGCGATCAAGTTGATTGCATCCAGTAAACGCCATGACGATCATGTGCACGCGATCGTAGCGCCAATGCTTTTGAACAAGGAACACCCGCTGTACAGCGTGGACGATGTGTTCAATGCCGTATTCGTACATGGAAATATGCTCGGAGACGCTATGTTCTATGGCAGCGGCGCGGGTAAGCTCCCGACGGCCAGTGCAGTTGTAGCCGATGTTGTTGACGAGGCAAAGCATCTGCATAGAAATATTATGACAATGTGGAAGAATGAGAAACTGACGCTCCTTCCCATCGAGGATACGGAAAAGCAGTTTTTTGTTCGGATCAGCGGCAGCGCCGATGAGCGTATGGCCGAGATAGAAAGCATATTCGGATCGGTTCGGAAGGTTACGGTTGATGAACTGGACGATGAGTTCGGTATCGTGACAGAGGTAATGACGGAAGGTGAATATCGGAAGAAAGCCTCTCAGATCGATGGAATTCTTCATATGATCCGTATTGAAAACTAGAGTGCTGCAGACTGATATCAGGAGGAAAAAATGAAGTATATTGTGATCTTATGTGACGGGATGGCTGATGAGCCGCTGGATAAACTGAGCGGGAAAACCCCGCTGGAAGCCGCCCGCACTCCGAATATGGACCGTCTTGCAAAGTCAGCGGAGATCGGAATGGCGCGTACAGTGCCGGAGGGCATGGCGCCGGGGAGCGACACGGCAAATCTGTCAGTGATCGGGTATGATCCCCGGATATATTATTCCGGACGTTCTCCTCTGGAGGCTTTGAGTATCGGTGCGGACATGGGGAAAGATGACGTGTCTTTCCGATGCAATCTTGTCACTTTGTCAGAGGGTGAAGAGCGATACGAGGATCATACAATATTAGATCACAGTTCCGGAGAGATCAGCACGGAAGACGCCGCCGTCCTGATCGAAGCCTTGAAGGATGAATTTGCACATGGCAGTGTATCTGAACGCCCCTGCTATGCACCCGGATATACGTTTTACGTGGGAACAAGCTACCGCCATCTGCTGATCCAGAATAACGGGAAGGTAGTGGATTTGACAGCTCCTCATGATATATTGACAAAACGGATCGGAGACTATCTGCCTTCAGATCCTGTGCTGCGGGATATGATGGTCAGAAGCTATGATATCCTTAAAAGTCATCCGGTCAATGTGAAGCGCCGTGCGGAGGGGAAAAATCCTGCTAACTCTGCGTGGTTCTGGGGAGCGGGAACACGGCCTGCGCTGACCTCATTTGAAGAGAAAAACGGTGTGAAAGGGGCTATGATCTCTGCAGTTGACCTGTTGAAAGGAATTGCGGTGGGAGCCGGGATGCACAATATTATCGTAGAGGGCGCTAACGGAGGCCTGCATACGAATTACCGGGGAAAGGGACAGGCAGCAGTAAAAGCGCTGACGGAAGATGGCTATGATTTTGTCTATGTACATATCGAAGCACCCGATGAGATGGGGCATCAGGGAAGTGCGGAAGATAAGATCAGCGCCATTGAGTATATCGACGATCAGGTGATCGGTCCGGTAGTGGAAGCTCTTGAGAACGCAGATGTTGAATTCCGCATGCTCATCATGCCGGATCATCCGACACCGGTGCGTGTGCGCACCCATACATCAGATCCTGTGCCATATATGATCTATGACAGTACAAATCCGGTTCAGGGAAAAGACAGTTATAGTGAGAAGACCGGTCAGGAGACAGGTATCTTTATTGAAAAAGGATATACTCTGATCGATCATTTGCTTGAAAAATAAAAGATCCGAAGAGGAATATTTCAGCCGGAATCCAGGCTGGCGCACAAGAGGTGCTTGCCTGGATTCCGGCTGCTTTGTGTTTTTTGAGAATATAATTTTTTCGGCTCTGTCAATCCGACTTCATTTCGATATCGCCGCTCTCCGCGGTGAATTCTATCATTTTATTTCCATCAGCCTGTGATGTGTAGCTCATCTCTGCAATATCTGTGGCATCCAGCTTTCCGGGAGCATTGTCGGGAATGGTGATTACTCCGTATTCCGTGCTGAGATTTAATGTATATTCGTTCAGCGGGCCGTGGAGCAAAAGAGATGTGTCTCCGTATTCATTGACGCCGGTCAGCGTTTCAAACCCTGCGGCCTCAAGGAGAAGGTCTCCGCATTCGATTGTCAGATCTGCCGTTTTTACAGTCATGGAATTAAATTCGGAATCTCCATATTCATTTATAAAACTGAGCTCATCTACAGACGAAGCATCGGCCTCAAAATCTCCGGCTGAAATATCAATATCAGCGCTTGCAAATGTGCTGTCCGTCAAATCCATATCACCGTAGTCGAGATTGATATCCGCATGCTCTGCTTTTATCTGCTGTATGGAGAGATTACCATAATCGTTATAGACTGTAAGATCGGAAAGCTTCAGACCTTCAGGAATATACAGGCGTATTTCAGGGGTTATGTTTTCCGAATCTGTTCCGGGGCCGAAGAAATAAACTCCATTGACCACTGCACCTGTATCCCCGTGAGTGAAGTGGAGTGTGCCGTCAGAGATTTTGCAGGACGGTTCATTATAATCGCCGTCCAGAGTGTATTCGAGATAGAAGTGATCGTCATCTGACGGTTCAAGTATAATATCAGCCTCGGAACCTATATTGATATCCAGAGAAGAAAAGCTGCCGATCTGTGTTTTCTCCAGGATATACGGCTGCCGTTGGGTGGCGGAAGAACGCAGCCCGTTTCGTGTGATTTTAAAGCCCGGCCATCCGCCGGCGGCGATTCCGGCGCAGGTGAGAAGAACTCCGGCGCCCATTAAGCAGGTGGAAAGGATAAGTATTTTTTTTGTGAGTGGTTTCATTTTTTATGTCCTCCTTTCGTGATCTTACTCAGCAGCACGGAAAACTTTCTCACACACCAGCGGAAGAAAAGTATTGCTCCGTATATAAAAAGTATTCCGATTCCCGCACAGAAAAGTCCGAGACCGATGCAGCATACTCCGTCTGCAAAAGACTGGAACAGAAGCGCCGCGCCGCCGGCCACACTGAGAATTCCTGCTGCAGCTATTCCCACTGCTGCAGCTATGATGCTCAGGATCACAGCGCCTAGTGTGAGGAGAAGGGCACCGGCTACGATGATCACACACAGGGCTAAGGGAACCGCAATAGGTGCCGCAAAAATGGCGAGAATGGCAATCCACACTGCGGAGAGACCTTTTTTGATCGTTTTCGGCGGCTCTTTTACATTTGCGGCAGCCAGATCTACGATCAGTGCTTTGGCTGCTTCCTCCGGTGATCCAAGGTCTTCTATAGCCTGCTGTTCCTGATCGGGACCTGCCTCTTCAAAATACTCTTCAAAGTACTCCACTGCTCTGTAATAATCATCTTTCGGAAGGCAGCGGAGTTTGTGTGTCAGTATCTTCATATATTCACTTCTGGTCATCTGAGATCCCTCCTTTTACAATGTCATCGATAATGAATTTAAATGTCTCCCATTCCTTAACAAGCTCTTGCTGTCTCTGCCTGCCGTTTGGAGTAATTCGGTAATAACGCCGGTTGCGGCCCTGATACTGCTGATCATAAGTTTCCACATACCGGTTTTCCTGGAGCCGTTTGAGCACAGGGTACAGGGTGGAATCTTTTGACGGTATGGCGCGTTTGATGATCTGGCTGATCTGATAGCCGTAGGCGTCGCCCTCGGCAATGACAGACAGAACAAGGAAATCCATCATGGAAGAGTTTGATGTAAATGTCATAAACTCAGCCCTTTCTTAAGATTTATATGTTTGGAGTTTTTATATATTAAAATGAAACATATATTTAATTTATTTATATTATATTTTGTATAATATATATTGTCAACACATATGAAGATTCTTTAGAAAATCTTTGGAATTGTTGATAAGAACCGGAAAATAGGATAGTATAAGACCATATCTGTAGCTGGAGGTAAAAATAATGGTACGAAAAATGGCAGAAAATGACAGAAAATTATATGTGGAGATGGCAGAAGAGTTTTACAGCTCGGATGCAGTGCTGCATCCGGTTCCCCGTTCTTATTTCGAAAAGACGGCGGACGAGGCTCTCAGATCTGACGCGTATGCGGAAATCTATCTGTTGGAGCATGAAGGGAAGCCGGCCGGGTATGGGTTGACAGCAAGAACTTTTTCTCAGGAAGCGGGCGGCCAGGTATTGTGGATAGAAGAACTCTATATCAGAAGTGAATTCCGATCAAAAGGCCTGGGCAGAGAGTTCTTTTCCTGGTTGGAAGAAAAGAACAGAGGCAAGGTTGCGCGGCTCAGACTTGAGGTGGAAGAGGAGAATTGCCGGGCTATATCTTTATATGAAAGATTGGGATACAAGGTTCTTGACTATGTGCAGATGATAAAGGATTTTCAGTAAATATTTTATTGAATACATGTATACAATTCGACAGAAATTCTTTGAATACGCCATTGCATGTTACCATACAACAATGCTATAATTCAAAGTAGCGTACTTTTGCCATTGGGTGGAAGAAGAATTGTGAGTAGGTGACTGATTTGAAGAATAAGATCAAACGTTTGGCCAAAGGTGATTTTCATATTCCGCAGCCGGAGATTATCTTTCCGGAGACACGAATCATCATGCGTGTCGGGGAAGGAGAAAAATACAGAGGAAGCTTCTCGCTTCAGAATCAGGGAAAGGGTACGATCCGGGGACTGGTGTATCCGTCCTCCTATCGTGTTCACTGCGATGAACAAGGATTCGATTGCAATCCTGTGAACATTTATTATACATATGATGGAACGGGGCTTGTGCCTGGACACGTGGAACACGGGAAGTTCACTATTGTCTGCAATGGAGGAGAATTTGACATTGCGTTTACGGCCATCATTGAAAAACCTTTCGTGATGACAAGCTACGGAAAAGTCCAGAGTCTGGATGATTTTAAAAAGCTTTCATTCAGAGATGCGGCTGAAGCTGTCAAGCTGTTCCGCTCCAGGGATTTCTATGAGATTTTAAAATATGAAGATAAAAGAATTCAGGCTCTCTATGACAATATGCGCCGTTGGGAGCTGGATCAGCAGGCGCTGGAAGAATTTCTTGTCGGATGCAAGCAGAAAGAAAAGATATTCCTGACGCTGGAGGAGGAGAGCAGGGCATTTATCTCTCTTACAGAGCCGAGGAAAGAGACTTTTGCCATCAAGAAAAATACATGGGGTTATCTGGAGATTGATGTAAAGACAGAAGGCGATTTTCTCTATGTTGAGCACACGCGCATCACTACGGAAGAGTTTATAGGCAATTCCTACCGTCTGGAGTATTTCCTTGATACGGAGAAACTGCACAGGGGAAGCAATTTCGGACGGATTATACTGGAATCTCCCTATGAGACGCTGACTTACGAGGTCGTCGTCGAGAAGGATATCGTAAGAGATGAGGACAGAAGGGCAAACGACAGGGAGTTTGCCGGTATCGTGAAGAATTATTTGAAATACGAGAGCGGGAAGATGCAGCTTAATGACTGGGTGGAAGAGGCGATCCGCAGGATCAGTCATCTGCGCGAGATGGATGACAAAAATGAATTTTATCTCCTTTTCCATGCGCATATCTGTCTGATCGGAAAGCAGATGGACGAGGCAAAGTGGCTGCTGGAATCGTACAATTATAACAGATTTGCCATTGGTAAGGATGTGGAGCTAAGTTCCTATTACCTCTATCTGACGACTCTGCTGTCCAATGATACGATCGGACAGCGGAAAGTGGCAGAGGAGCTTTCCAAGTCATTTATGAAGCATCCGGACAGCTGGAAGATCCTTTGCATGCTTGTAGAAGTGGATTCGGAATATAAGATATACAGCGAGAGACTGCGGGCTCTTGAAAAACAGTTTTACGAGGACAAATCCCACAGTATCTGGTTCTATCTGCAGGCGTTCCGGTGTTTCCGCGACAAGAGTTCTTCGCTTAAGAAACTGGGAATGTTTGAGGTGCGCGTGCTCCTTTTCGCTGTAAAATACAAGCTGATGACAAGAGAGCTGGCTTTGTATACCGCCAATCTGGCAAGTCAGATGAAAGTGTTTGACAGGCATCTTTACGACGTCCTCGTGCGTGCATATGAGATGTACAACGAGACGATGATTCTGACAGCCATCTGTACGCTTCTGATCAAAGGAAACTGCGCAGAGAGCTGCTACTTTAAATGGTATGAAAAAGCAGTGGAAAATGAGTTGAAAATCGCACAGCTCTATGAATTTTACATGGCTACCGTGATTCCGGAGCAGTTCCGCAAGCCGCTGCCCAGATCAGTGTATCTGTATTTTATGCACGGGAACAATCTGGATTTTCACAAGTGTGCGTTCCTGTATTCCAATCTTATTACATATGAGGATGAATCCAGCGAAATTTACGCGCATTACAGGGATGAGATGGAGGCCTTTGCCTGGAACCAGCTTGACCGCAGGAATGTGGACGAGCAGCTTAGGATTATATATAAAAGATTTGTTGTGGAATCATCGATGAATCCGGAACGGATAAAAGCACTGTACGATGTATGCCATGCATACTGGATCACAACGAAGGTTCCGAATATGAAATTTATCCATGTGATTGCGGAAGACGGAACGATCACTCAGAAAGCGCCGTACACGGAGAAAGGCGCCAGAGTGTTCCTGTATGCAAAGACAGACAGGCTCGTGTGGGAGTCGAAAGACGGAAGGCACTATACGGATTCTATTCCATATGAGAGCAAACGGCTGTTCTACGAACTGCGATATATGGACATGTGCAGAAAGTATATCAACGGTCTGCGGAGAAACAGGGAGGAAGAAAAAACTCAGGAGCTGACGCTGGAGGTCGTAAAAGAAAACGGTCTGGAAAACTACGACGAAGAGGAAATCTTCGGACTTTGCAGCAGGACTATCCGGGAAAACAACTATGAGAATGACGATTTCCTTACTTATGTCTGCTTTGAACTGTTCAAAAAGCAGCAGTATGACAAGGTAATCCTGACTTATCTGGCCAACTATTACTGCGGCGCTACTTCAGATATGAAGCTGCTGTGGCGCGAGGCGAGAGATTACGAAGTGCATACGCATAAGCTGGCAGAGCGGATTCTGACGCAGATGCTGTTTTCCGAGGAACTTTTCCAGGAGGCTCAGATTTTCGAACAGTATTATGCGGAAGGGGCTTATTTCCGTTTGCAGCAGGCTTATCTTACTTATGTGTCCAGAGAGTATGTGGTGGAGGAACGGAAGATCGGGCGTAGCGTGATCGATATCATCTGCCGGGAGTACGAGAAAGGCGAGGATACTATTGATATCTGCAAGATAGCCGTGCTTAAGTACTATTCTACAAGAGAGTATAATTCACAGACGCGAAGAACGTTGAAGAAGTTCCTTCAGGAGCTCTGCGGGAAACAGATTTATTTTCCGTTTTTCCTTTCCTATGAGAAAGACTGGCTGATCGAACTGCAGCTTTGGGATAAGACGCTGATCGAATACAAAGGACAGAAAGGCAGCAGGGTTATGCTTTACTACCAGCTGCAGAAAGGCGGAAAAGAACAGGCAGATTACTCGACGGAAGTTCTGACCCCTATGTATGAAAATCTCTATGTGAAGAAGTTCGTCTTATTTGCAAACGAGCAGTTAAAATACTATTTCAAAGAGACAATAGACGGAAATTCTTACCGCAGTGACAAAGAGACGTGCGTGAGGGAAATCGAGCTCGGTGAACAGGGCAGATATGGACGTCTGAACGATATACTGATGGAGAAGAATGAGAAAGAAAGAAAGAGGAAAATGCGGGCGTATGCGCTGGAAGATGCTGTAGCGGCGCACATGTTCGCACCGGAATAAGGAGGGCGCCTGTTACATGGGACAAGGCAGTATCATTGGTTATGAGATAAATGAAAAGACATGTCAGATCAGTTTCTATAACGATGAGGAGCTGGAACCGGACACACTGGAGGTGGATTCCGACAATTACCAGATCCCTCTGATCATTGGAAAACTGAGAGATACGTGGGCATACGGGAAAGAAGCGAAGCGTCTCGTCACCATCAAAGAAGGTTTTACGGTCACAAGACTTCTGAGCAAAAGCCTTGCAGGAGAAAAGATTGAATTCGGAGAAGAGACATATGATGCAGTATGGCTTCTTTCACAGTTTATACAGATGTCTCTTCAGACATTCCCTGTAATCGACGGCATCGTGTTTACAGTTCCCAGTCTGACGGAGGAACTGGCGCAGATGCTCAGGGGAATCGCTGTCCGAATGAATATAGATAAAAGACATATATTTATCCAGGATTATAAGGAGAGTTTTTGCAACTATCTTTTCTACCAGCCCAAAGAACTCTGGCAGTATGACGCAGCGCTTTTCTGCTGCGACAGAAATGAGATCAAGGCATATATGCTGCGGCGTCTTCGTCCGGGGCTTGGCGGAGGGAAGACTACTTTTGTCACCGTGGATGAAGTGGCAAGCGCGCATATGAAAGAACTGGCAATGGTCTATCCGGTGCTCAATGAGGACAAGGCAAAGGAAGCGGACGCTATGTTCTGTAAATTTATTGAGAGCGTGTTTGACAAAAGGATTGTATCTTCTGTGTTTTTGACAGGGGAAGGGTTTGAGAACAACTGGTATCCGAAAGCGCTCCGTGTTCTGTGCAATGGAAGACGGGCGTTTATCGGGAATAATCTCTATAGCAAAGGAGCCTGTTACACAGCGTACAGAAAGCTTTTCATGCATATTGAGAATCCGGTCTATCTGTCGGAAGATAAACTGACGGATCAGATTACGGTAAATATGCGGGTGGACGGTCAGGAGATGTGGTATCCGATCGTGTCGTGGGGCGCACACTGGTATGAGTCCAACAATCAGTGGGAAGTTCTCTGCGAGGACATGGATGAGATCGAATTTCATATCGAATCCCTAATCCAGGGCAATGTGAGAACAGAAAAGATATCTCTTGCTCAGCTCCCGAAACGCTCGGAATATTCTGTGCGTCTGCAGCTTGAAACATTGTTCCTTGACAATAAGACCTGCAGGATTTCCGTGAGGGATGCCGGATTTGGAGATTTCTTCCCGGCAACGGATTTTCATGCCGAGAAGACGATACATTTAGGAGGCAATGATGGGAAGTTTAATTCTTTGTCATGACAGACATGCCGCACATCCATATGAGATCACCCGGATACACTGCCGTATCTTTACGATCGAGGAGTTGTGCTACTATCTGTGTAATAATCTTTATCTGATCGACTATACGATTATGAACGCTCAGCTTTGTGAGTGGCTGGACGAAGAGCTGGGGATGGACAAACTGGCATCGGATCTAAGGGATGTGCTCAGGCTCCGCGGATCGGTAGAGAAATTTGTGCTGACCATACTCAAGGCATCTAAGATCTACCGGGAACCGGAGATGATCCGTATCCAGAATGTGCTGGAGCATCTGAAAAACCAGAAGGATATCGAACGGCAGAAATATAAAGGTGATAACCTGCTGGAAAGCGGTGAAGTGGAAGAGGCGATCCTTGTCTATCAGGCAATCCTGAATCAGGAAAAGGACGAGTCCGTGGACGAAAAGTTTTACGGCAAGATCTATGCGGGACTTGGCGCGGCATACGGACGTCTGTTTCTTTACCAGGAAGCGGCCCGTATGTATGACAGAGCATATCAGATCTGCCAGGACAAGGCGCTGATCAAGCCCTATCTTTACGCGTCATATAAATATATGTCGCTGGAGGAATACCATATCCTCATCACAAAACAGGATGATTATATGGAGATCAATGCGCAGATGCGAAGAGAAATTGACGAGATCAAAGAGACTATGACGGATGATGTAAGCCCTGAGCTTCTGGAAAAATGGAAAAGGCAGCATAGAAGAAATCATTCATAGAAGATCAGAAAAGTTCACTCTCTGCAGAAAAACTGACGGAGAGTGAACTTTGCGGTTTATAGAACTAAGATTTGACACCGGATAAGGCGTGTGATAGAATACTACAGTAACTTTACCGCGGTGCAGTGACTCATTGGTAGAGAAAAAAAGCAAAACCGGTTATCCGGTGATGGAGGTAATTATGAAGAAAAAAGTATTAAGTGCATTACTCTGTGCGGCTATGGCTGTTTCTATGCTGGCAGGCTGTGGTTCCGGCAGTACGGATCAGGAAAGTGAAAGTGACAGCGATAAGGCGTATGTCCAGGATAAAGGAACTCTTGTAGTGGGGATCACAAATTTTGAGCCAATGGACTATCAGGATGACAAGGGAGACTGGATCGGATTTGATGCCGACATGGCGAAAGCTTTTGGAGAGAGTCTGGGAGTGGATGTAGAATTTGTCGAGATCGACTGGGATAACAAGATCCTTGAGCTGGACAGCAAGACTATTGACTGTGTATGGAATGGAATGACGCTTACAGACGAGGTTACAAGTTCTATGGAGTGTACGGACGCATATCTGAACAATGCTCAGGTTGTTGTAGTGCCAGTGGATGTAGCTGACAAGTACCAGGATGAGGCAAGCCTTGCAGATCTCAATTTTGCTGTTGAAGCGGGAAGCGCAGGAGAGGAGCAGGTCAGTGAGAGAGGCTTTAACTATACTGCAGTGACAGCACAGGCAGACGCGCTGATGGAAGTTGAAGCAGGAACTTCAGACGCAGCCGTGATCGATTCTCTGATGGCAGCGGCTATGATCGGTGAGGGAACGAGCTATTCCGATCTTACATATACGGTCAGCCTGAACAGCGAGGAGTACGGCGTAGGATTCCGTAAAGGATCTGACCTGGCGGAAGAGCTTAATAATTTCTTTGCACAGAGCTATGAAGACGGGACGATGCAGGCGTGCGCAGAGCAGTACAAAGTACAGGCTGCGCTGATCGAGCAGTAAACAAAAGAGACAGAGGTTGTAGCATGGATTTGATAATGGAACAGTTTCCTGTTGTTTTCAATTCATTGAACGTAGGATTTTTACAGACGTTAAAACTGTTTTTCGTGACGCTTTTGGGGTCAATCCCGCTGGGCCTGATCATATCTTTCGGATCAATGTCACGATTTAAGCCATTAAGCTATCTTACAAAGATCATCGTATGGATCATCAGAGGAACTCCTCTGATGATCCAATTGCTGATTATCTTTTATTTTCCGGGGATTGTCCTGAAAAATAATATCTGGGGCGGAAGTGAGAGCGGAAGATTCCTGGCGGCTTCGGTGGCCTTTATCTTCAATTATGCCTGTTATTTCTCGGAAATTTACAGAGGCGGGATACAGGGAGTGCCGAAAGGGCAGGAAGAAGCAGGACTTGTGCTGGGCATGACAAGAAGTCAGATCTTTTTTAAAGTCACGCTTCTCCAGATGATCAAGAGGATCGTGCCGCCTATGGCAAATGAGATTATCACTCTGGTCAAGGATACTTCCCTTGCGCGTATTATCGCGCTGCAGGAGATCATATGGGCAGGCCAGGCATTTCTAAAAGGTTCACAGGGAATTGCCGGCGCGATCTGGCCGCTGTTCTTTACCGCTGTCTACTATCTGATCTTCAGCGGAATTCTGACAGTTCTTCTGGGAAGACTTGAGAAGAAACTGGATTATTTCAGATAGGAGGGAAGAATATGGCGATTCTTGAAGTAGAACATTTAAGTAAGAATTTTGAGCGTACGGAAGTGCTTAAAGATATCAGCTTTTCTCTGGAAAAAGGGAAAGTCCTGTCCATTATCGGTTCTTCGGGCAGTGGAAAGACAACGCTTTTGCGTTGCCTGAATTTTCTTGAGCGCCCGGACGGAGGCACGATCCGTGTGAATGGAGAGACGTTGTTTGATGCGAACGATCCGGTGACGACGCAGGAGGCGGAGATCAGGAGAAAAAGACTTCACTTCGGACTGGTGTTCCAGTCTTTCAATCTGTTCCCCCAGTATACAGCTCTTGGCAATGTGATGCTTGCAAAGGAGCTCCTTGAGAAGGAACGTCCGGATTATAAGACAAAGAAGAAAGAAATCCATGCACAGATCGAGCAGGAGGCGAAAACGCTGTTGGATCAGATGGGTCTCTCTGACCGGATGAACAATTATCCTCATCAGTTATCGGGAGGACAGTGTCAGCGTGTGGCAATTGCACGGGCACTCGCTCTGAAACCGGATATTTTGTGCTTTGATGAGCCGACATCAGCGCTTGATCCCGAGCTCACCGGAGAAGTACTAAAAGTGATTCAGTCTCTTGCGGATCAGGAGACGACTATGATTATCGTTACTCATGAGATGGCTTTTGCCCGCGATGTATCGAGTCAGGTGATCTTCATGGATGACGGATGTATCCTGGAGCACGGCACACCGCGGGAAGTTTTTGAAAATCCGAAAGAAGAGCGTACAAGACAATTTTTGTCACGTTTTACAAATGGATGAAAAACGACGGATAAATTATAGGCAATATTGATAAATCACCACAGATTTATTAGACAAACTTATAAACAAAACTTCGATAAAATAATAAACGAGGTCAATGCAGGGCAGGAGGGAATGTTGATTTTCCACCTGCCTTATATTATAATCGAACTTGCAGGCCGGCGTATAATCTGCCGGACTACGTGAAACAGATTACCTGAACAGACCAATAAGGAGCAGGATTTAGATGACAGATTTTACCAGGGTATCTACCGGACTCGGCGAAGAATGCGGAGTCTTCGGGGCTTATGATATGGACGGGCGCGATGTGGCGCCGTCAATTTATTACGGATTGTTTGCACTGCAGCACAGAGGACAGGAGAGCTGCGGGATTGCGGTGACGGATACGAACGGTCAGAGAAAAGTCCTTTCAAGGAAAGGACTGGGGCATGTAAACGATGTGTTTGATGAGGAGACAATCAGGGAACTGAAAGGAAATCTCGGCGTGGGACATGTTCGTTATTCGACAGCCGGCGGTACCAGAGTTGAGAATGCTCAGCCTCTGGTGATCAATTATGTAAAAGGAACTCTTGCGATCGCGCATAACGGAAATCTTGTAAACGCTATCGAACTGCGCAAAGAACTGGAATATACCGGCGCAATCTTTCAGACGACTATTGATTCCGAGGTGATTGCATATCACATCGCCAGAGAGCGCTTGAATGCGAGAACTGCGGAGGAAGCTGTGAAGCATGCCATGAAAAAGATAAAGGGCGCGTATGCGCTGGTTGTCAACAGTCCGCGCAAGATGATCGGGGCGCGGGATCCGTTCGGACTTAAACCTCTCTGTATCGGGAAACGGGATAATACGTATTTTCTTGCCTCGGAGAGCTGCGCCATTACAGCGGTGGATGCAGAGTTTGTCCGCGATGTGCAGCCGGGCGAGATCGTGACGATCACAAACGACGGGATAGCATCGGATATGAGTATGGCCATACCGGAGGAAAAACGTGCTCGGTGTATCTTTGAATATATCTATTTTGCACGTACCGACAGCCGGATCGACGGTGTTGACGTTTATCATTCCAGGATTCTTGCGGGAAAAGCTTTGGCCGAGTCCTATCCGGTGGAGGCGGATCTTGTAGTGGGAGTTCCGGATTCGGGGCTTGTTGCAGCCAAGGGATACTCTGAGTACTCGGGGATTCCATATGGAATGGCCTTTCATAAAAACAGCTATGTAGGGCGAACGTTTATCAAACCGAAGCAGAGCGACCGGGAGTCCAGCGTGAAGATCAAGCTCAATGTTATTCCGGAAGTTGTAAAAGGAAAGAGAATCGTTATGGTTGATGATTCCATTGTCCGGGGCACGACCTGCGCAAATATCATTAAAATGCTGAAAGGCGCCGGCGCTACAGAGGTGCATGTGCGGATCAGTTCGCCGCCTTTCCTGCATCCCTGCTATTTTGGAACGGATGTGCCGTCGGATGATCAGCTCATTGCCCACTCCCATACACCGGAGCAGATCCGCCAGATGATCGGAGCGGATTCGCTGGGATATATGGAGATTGGCAAACTGAAAGATATGGTAGGAGATTTAAGCTACTGCGATGCATGCTTTACCGGAAACTATCCGATGGAGGTTCCGGGAGAGGACATCAGTCACGCTTTTGAATGATACGGTTCTGCCGTGTATATAAAATTTATAAAAAGGAGATCAGAATTATGTCAAATGACCGCTATGTAAGTCCGCTCTCTGAGCGCTATGCAAGTAAGGAGATGCAGTACATCTTTTCACCGGACAAGAAGTTCCGCACATGGAGAAGATTGTGGATCGCTCTGGCCGAGACGGAGAAAGAGCTGGGGCTCAATATCACAGACGAGCAGATTGAGGAATTGAAAAGCCACGCGGATGATATCAATTATGATGTGGCAAAAGAGCGGGAAAAAGTTGTGCGCCATGACGTTATGTCTCATGTCTATGCATATGGCGTACAGTGTCCGAAAGCAAAAGGGATCATCCACCTCGGCGCAACTTCCTGCTATGTGGGAGATAACACGGATATCATCATCATGTCCGAGGCGCTGAAGCTGGTGAGAAAGAAACTGATCAATGTAATCGCGGAACTGGCGAAATTCGCGGATGCACAGAAGAGCCAGCCGACACTTGCTTTCACGCATTTTCAGCCGGCACAGCCTACAACAGTAGGAAAACGTGCCACTCTGTGGATGCAGGAATTTGAGATGGATCTGGAGGATCTGGACTATGTGCTGGGAAGTCTGAAACTTCTGGGATCCAAGGGTACGACGGGAACGCAGGCGAGTTTTCTCGAACTCTTCGACGGAGATCAGGAGACTATCGATAAGATCGATCCAATGATTGCTCAGAAAATGGGATTTAAGGCATGTTATCCGGTGTCCGGGCAGACCTATTCCAGAAAAGTAGATACGAGAGTGCTGAATGTGCTGGCCGGAATTGCGGCAAGCGCTCACAAATTTTCCAACGATATCCGTCTCCTTCAGCATTTAAAAGAGGTGGAGGAACCGTTTGAGAAGACACAGATCGGTTCTTCCGCCATGGCGTATAAGAGAAATCCGATGCGAAGCGAGAGAATCGCATCCCTTTCCCGCTATGTAATGATCGATGCACTTAATCCGGCTATTACATCGGCAACCCAGTGGTTTGAGCGTACGCTGGACGATTCCGCAAACAAGCGTCTGAGCGTTCCTGAAGGGTTCCTTGCTATCGACGGAATTCTCGATCTGTGTCTGAACGTGGTGGACGGCCTTGTGGTATATCCGAAAGTAATTGAGAAACATCTGATGTCCGAGCTTCCGTTTATGGCGACGGAGAATATCATGATGGATGCGGTAAAAGCAGGCGGCGACAGACAGGAGCTGCATGAGCGGATCCGTGAGCTTTCCATGGAAGCCGGGAAAAATGTAAAAGAAAAAGGACTGGATAATAATCTTCTGGAACTGATCGCGGAGGATCCTGCTTTCAATTTGAGCCTTGAGGATCTGCAGAAGACGATGGATCCGTCGAGATATGTGGGCCGGGCGAAAGAGCAGGTGGAGGCATACCTGAAAAATGTGATCAATCCCCTGCTTGAGGAGAACAGAGAAGTGCTCGGGATGACAGCGGAGATCAACGTCTGATCCGTAATTTTCAATGATATACAGCCGAAAGGAAAATGCAAAGGAATGTTGCGAAAGATTGCAGCATTCCTTTTTCTCTGGTATCTTATCATAGGAAGATTTGAGATGGAAAAATTTTCCGGTATCGTTTATTTGTGGTGAAGAAAGGACAGGGAAGAAAATGGAATGGTGTGGAAGTCTCTATGAGGGAAGATTTTCAGCGGACAAAATTTTAAGAGTTATAAGAACAGTCTTTGTATTTCTGGTATTATGTGCGGTCGTCACAAACGTGCGTTTAGGCAGTCCGACAGTCGATACAGGGAACTCCGGAGAAAGGCCGGAAACGAAAACAGAGACGGCGGCTGTGTCAGATGCGGTGTTAAATTCAGTGGCAGAAGATATACTTGGTGTTCCTGTATACATACCGGAACTGCCGGAAGCACTTCCGGCTGAATCAGTATTGGATACGGCGGCGCCTGTAATTCCGAAGACGGTGCTGGCGGACGAAAAACCGGACGTACAAAGCCCATCGCGTTTTGTTCCGTCTGTTTCTGCTCCGGCGGATTCAGAGACTGCTGCTTCTGAACTTCCTTCTTATGTGCCGACGGTTCCGGAAATATCTGCTCCGGCCGATGAAGAGGTTCTTGTTCCTGATACCCCGTCTGAGCCGGCGGCAGATTCCATAATTCCGTCTGAGCCGGCCGTAGATGAACCGGAAACAGATGCGCCTGTTGCTACTGTTCCGTCTGAACCTGCGCCGTCTGAGCCGGCAACGGGAGTAATCAACGGATTTCTTGTAAATGAATCTGGCGTTATCTATGGCGTGGCCGATCCGGAAACCGTTGTAAGCGACGGCTACATGGAGCTGCCCGACGAAGGGTGTTCCGGTATTGCTGCGGGAACATTCAGGGCAGGTCTTCCTTCTGCAAGGGAGATCTACATACCTTCCAATATTACATATATCGAGCCGGGTGCGTTTACAGGTCTTACAAATATGGAATGGTATGAGATGGAGCCGTCAGACGGATATTACACGGAGCAGGGTGTTCTCTTTTCTGAAGGAGGAACGTGTATCCTTGCGTTTCCTGCGGCAAGAACCGGCAATTATAAAGTTCCTTCTCAGGTAGTGAAATTTGCTGCCGGGGCTTTTGATGATGCACAGATACAGGCGGTCGATGCGGCGATGTGTACGCTGACTGACACATCTTCATTTCCGGGGCATATTGAACTGATAACAAAGGAAACACCATAGTGCTGTTGAAGAATCCTCCGAATTGTTTTATAATATCTCATATATTACAGAGACAAGATCTGCTGATGGTGACAGCGGCAGAAAGGAGGGGTCTTTATGAGAGATAAGAACATGCTTCAGATTCTAAAGGACAGCGGTTATACCGTGGTCTTGAGCGGAGCGGGGCTGATGGCCGAGAGCGGGTATCCTCTTCTGCGAGACGGAAAAGAGTCTTACGAAATAGAAGAAAAGTATGGATATTCTTTTGAAGAGATTTTCAGCAGCGCCTTTTATTCCGCCAGGAAAGAAGTGTTTTTCCGCTTTTATAAAGAATTCATCCTTAAGGCAACGGAAGTTCCGCCCGGCGAAGGGTTCTATGACCTTAAGACTCTGCAGGATCACGGACTGATCGACTCGATCATCACACGGCGTATTGCAGGCCTTGAAGAACGGGCCGGATGTAAGAATGTTCTGAATATGAAAGGAACGATCTATGACAATGTATGCCCGTCGTGCGGCAGAAAATATTCTGCTGAATATATGAAAGCCGCCAAAGGAGTACCTCTGTGTGAAAAATGTATGGTATCCATCCGCCCCCAGGTGTGTCTGTTTGGTGAGATGATCAACAATGCGGTTATGACAAAGGCGGCGGAAGAGGTGGAGAAGGCTGAGGTTCTGCTGGTGTTGGGAGCAAACCTGACCACACCGCTGTGCAGCCAGCTTCTGCAGTATTACAGCGGATCGAACCTGATCCTGGTGACAGAGGGAGAGCACTATTCCGACCAGAGGGCGGACATAGTGATCTACGGGAGCAGCAGTAAGTTCCTTGCCGATATGGTATCTGAATATGAAAAGCAAAATAAGACTGAAATTGGAGAGAAAAAATGAGCAACCGAGTAAGAACAAGATTTGCTCCGAGTCCGACAGGCCGGATGCACGTAGGAAACTTAAGGACAGCACTCTATGCATATCTGATCGCCAAACATGCCGGCGGAGATTTTATACTGCGTGTAGAGGATACAGACCAGGAACGCTATGTGGAGGGAGCAACTGATATTATATACAGGACGCTTGCGAATACGGGACTTATCCATGATGAAGGGCCGGATAAAGACGGAGGGTATGGCCCTTACGTGCAGAGCGAGAGACAGGCGTCCGGAATCTATCTGAAGTATGCAAAGCAGCTTGTGGAGCAGGGAGATGCATATTACTGTTTCTGCGACAAGGAACGTCTGGAGTCTCTGCGGACATCTGTCTCCGCAGACGGCACTGATATTGTCGTGTATGACAAGCACTGCCTCGGACTGAGCAAAGAGGAAGTGGAGGCTAATCTTGCTGCGGGCAAACCGTGGGTGATCCGCCTGAACGTACCGAATGAGGGCGAGACAACATTCCACGATGAGATATACGGCGATATAACGGTTCCGAACAATGAGCTGGACGACATGATCCTGATTAAATCAGACGGATTTCCAACATATAATTTCGCAAATGTGGTGGACGATCATCTCATGGAGATCACACACGTTGTGCGTGGAAATGAATATCTTTCTTCCGCACCGAAGTACAACAGACTTTATGAAGCCTTCGGATGGGATATACCGGTATATGTTCACTGTCCTCTCATTACAGATGAAAATCATAAGAAACTGAGTAAGAGAAGCGGCCATTCCTCCTACGAGGACCTGATCGATCAGGGATTTGTATCGGAAGCTGTGGTCAATTATGTAGCTCTTCTCGGATGGTGCCCATCGGATAACAGAGAGATCTTTTCACTCAAAGAACTGATTGAGGTGTTCGATTATCGTCATATGAGCAAATCCCCGGCTGTATTCGATACGACGAAGCTCAAATGGATGAATGGGGAGTATCTGAAAGCAATGGACTTTGATCGGTTCTATGAGATGGCTGAACCGTATATCAGAAAGACGGTTACAAAGGATTATGATCTCAGGAAAATAGCGGCTCTCGTAAAGACGAGAATTGAAATCTTACCGGATATCAATGATCAGATTGATTTCTTTGAGGAGCTGCCGGATTATGACTGTGAACTTTACAGGCATAAAAAGATGAAGACAGATCCGGAAAAGGGGCTTGCGCTGCTCGAGGAGGTGCTGCCTGTTCTTGAAGAGCAGGAGGATTACAGCAATGACGCTCTGTTTGAATTACTCAAAGGGTTTGCAGGGGAGAAAGGCTATAAGATCGGATATGTGATGTGGCCGCTCCGTACGGCTGTATCAGGAAAGCAGAATACGCCCGGAGGAGCTACCGAGCTGATGGAAGTTCTCGGAAAAGAGGAGTCTCTCTGCAGAATTCGCAAAGGAATTGAGAAGTTACATGAAATTTAATGAGTCACAATATAAGGCGGTCGTTCATGGAACCGGGCCCTGCCAGGTACTGGCAGGGCCCGGTTCAGGTAAGACGCTGACTATCGTAAACCGGATTCGCTATCTGATAGAAGAGCGCCATATAAAACCAGAAGAGATTCTGGTTGTTACGTTTACCCGATTTGCGGCGGCGGAGATGAAGTCCAGACTGGCAAATCTGATGGGCAAAAAGAACATACCCGTTACAGCCGGTACGTTTCATGGCATTTATTACGGAATCTTGAAATGGGCTTATAAGATCGACAGCAGGAATATTCTTTCCGAGGATGAAAAGTATCAAATCCTGCGTTCGGTTACGTCCGAGCATGATATAGAAGCCTTTGATGAGCAGGATCTTCTTCGGGATATTGCCGAGGAGATTGGAAAGATCAAGAACAACAGACTGTCGGTGGATGAATTCAGATCAGCAAAAGTAAACGAGGAAACATTCCGGGAAATATACCGATCATATGAAGAAAAGAGGAAATCCCTGCGTAAGATCGATTTTGACGACATGCTTGTCGTCTGTTACGACCTGTTTGCATCAAGACCGGATATCCTTGCCTTATGGCAGAAGAAATTTAAATATATTCTGATCGATGAATTTCAGGATATCAACCGTGTCCAGTATGATGTGATACGCATGATTGCTCTTCCGGAAAACAATCTTTATGTGGTGGGCGATGACGATCAGGCAATTTACGGATTCCGGGGAGCAGATTCAGAGCTTATGTTCCAGTTCCGGAAAGATTATCCTGATGCCGCGCAGATCCTGCTGGGAATGAACTACCGTTCTTCAGGGAATATCGTGAAGAATTCTTTGAAAGTGATCAGCAATAATAGGCGCCGGTTTCAGAAGAATCTGACGGCAGTCAGAGACAGCGGCAAGTGTCTTCATATCCAGGAACTGAAAGATCCGGTCGAGGAAGCCGGATATGTGGCCGATGGAATTGAAAGAAGCATCAAAGCAGGAAAACCGACGGAAGAGACGGCGGTTTTGTTCCGGATACATACAGATGCGCGGCCTTTGGCCGAAGAATTGATCAGAAGGCAGATCCCTTTCCAGATCAGGGAACATCTTCCCAATATTTATGATCACTTTATAGCCAGAGATATACAGGCATATTTCCGGCTTGCACTCGGCGGGCGGAAACGAAGCGATTTCCTTCGCATCATGAATCGCCCGAAACGTTACATAGGAAGAGACAGCCTTTCGGGAACAGAGATTTCCTTTGAAGAAATAAGAAAGTTTTACTGTGATAAAGACTGGATGATGGACAGGGTCGATCAGTTTGAGTGGGATGTGAAAATGCTCAGCAGGATGGCGCCTTATGCGGCAATCCAATATATACGTAAACGTATCGGATATGATGATTTTTTGAAAGATTACGCGTATACGAACAAGATTGAGCGGTCTGATCTAAATGACATACTGTCAGAGCTGGAGGAATCGGCGAAACCGTACGCCACTGCCGAAGAGTGGTTCGATCATATCAGCGAATACACGGAAGTACTCAGGATGAAAGAGCGGGAGAAGAGTATGGATCAGGAAGGGGTTCGCCTGATGACCCTCCATGCGGCGAAAGGACTGGAGTTTGATACGGTTTTCCTGATTGAGGCAAATGAAGGAAGGATCCCCTATAAGAAAGCCAAGACGGACAGGGAGACAGAGGAAGAGCGGAGGCTTTTCTACGTTGGAATGACAAGGGCCAGAGAACAGCTCACGGTCTGCTACGTAAAAACAAAAAACGGGAAAGAATCGGATCCTTCCCGTTTTGTAGATGAATTGCTGGAATAGGCATGACGAAACCTATTCCATGTCATCCAGATCTATCTCTCCGAAATCCTGCTCATCCATCCATTCATTGAACGCATCGGAGACACGTTCAAATTCTTCATCATCGAGGATATTCTCAAGCCCCGGCTCTTCATCTTCACCGTTGTCGATCAGTCGGTAAAGGTAGATCTGGCCATCCTCGTTCTCACCCTTGTCATTCAGGGGGAGAAGCGCGATGTACTGCTGTCCGTCTGTTTCAAAAATGGTGAGGACGGAACATTCAAGCTCTTCGTCATTGTCCAGCGTGAGAGTTACAGTAAGTGATTCATTTTCATTCATATAGTCTTTCTCCTTTGATATGCCGTATGTGATCCATGACATTTATGTATCATGATGGTATCAGATCGCCGGGGAAAAAGCAAGCTGCAATATATTGACATTCCCCTGAAACACGGTAGAATGAAAGAGTAGCTTGAGACAGAATATTAGGAGCATGAGGTTGTATGATGAGAAGAAAGAGCATGTTATTTACTCTGATAACACTGTTTACAGTGCTTTTTTTGGCCGGATGCAAACAGAATGTAGGAACTCCCGAAGACAATGCAGTAGTTGAAGAATCAGAAGAAGAGAAAGAGACAGAAGGACATGTATTTGGATTTAGCGGCTCAGATCTGTCTGACCCGTTTTATGAAGTTCTTAAAGATTCAGTAGAGATGTCCGTCGGAGAAAATGACAGGATGCTGGTTCGAGATGCCCGGGGAGATTCGGATCTGCAGATCAGTCAGATCCGGGAGCTGATCGATCAGGGAGTGGAAGCGGTTTTCATCTGCCCTGTAGATCCCGAAGCGATCACACCGGCGCTGGAAACACTGTCTGAAGCAAAAATACCGGTTGTAAATCTTGATGTCAGAGTGGAAGAGACGGAACTTACTGATGCGTTCATAGGCGCCGATGATTATAATGCCGGAAAAGTATGCGGCGAGGATCTGCTGGACAGACGTCCGGAAGGCGGAAAGATCGTGATCATTGAGCGACCCGAGTCTGCAGTGATCAATGAACGCATTACCGGATTTGAGGAAATTATAGCTAATGGAGGCTTCGAGGTGGAGCGCATCGATATGACGGATGATTACAGCGTGATTCCGGATGAACTGACGAAGATTTTTAAGAATGGACCAATTCCGGATGCAATTATGTGCGGGGATGATCAGATGGCGGAACAGGTGCTGAAAGCTTTGGATGACATGAGTCAAACGGATACTCTGGTATACAGCGTGGGCGGCTCTCCGGCAGTCAAAAAAGAACTTGCAGATCCGTTCAGTCCTATGACCGGAGTGGGGGCAAAGTCCCCGATCAATATGGGAAAGACGGCAGTTCAGACGGCAACTGCAATATTGGAAGACGGTGCCTATGAACAGGAGATTTATGTTGAGACGTTCTTTATCAATAAAGAGGATGTAGACATGTATGGAACAGATGGCTGGCAGTGAGAAAGGAACGGAATATGAAAAAAATAACAGGAAAACCACAACCCTTCGGAACAGTTGTAGAGGGAACAAGAGTAAATTTTTCTTTGCAGGTACCGACCGGGAAAACATGTGAACTTCTGCTTTACAGAGCAGGCAGAAAGCAGCCGGAATGCACCTTTGACATGCCTGAAGAAGAGGGAATCGGAGAAGTGCGTTTCCTTGCGGTCGACGGGCTTAACGCTGCAAAATATGAATATAATTTTAAAGTGGACGGAAGAGTGTGCCTGGATCCTTATGTGAGAGAGATTGCGGGAAGGAAAGTTTTTGGAAAGAAGAAAGATCTGCAGCAGCACGAGATCCGGGGCAAGCTGATATCCCCTGAATATGACTGGGAAGACGACAGAAGACTTCATCTTTCCTGGAACGAAGTTGTAGCGTATAGTCTGCATGTACGAGGCTTTACAAAACACAGTTCCTCGAAAGTAGAGCACAAAGGCACTTTCCTCGGAGTCATAGAGAAGATTCCTTATCTGAAAGAGCTGGGGATCAATCAGATCCAGTGTATGCCTGTCTACGAGTTTGATGAGTGTGCAAAAGCAAAGATTAATTACTGGGGATATGGGCCGGCATGGTATTTCGCTCCGAAGGAAGCCTATGCCGCAGGAAATTCTGCCGTGCGCGAGCTGAAAGATATGGTAAAAGAGTGTCACCGGGCAGGAATAGAAGTGGTATTGGAAATGCCGTTCACAGACGGGCTGCCTGCCCATACGGCACTGGAGTGTCTGCGTTTCTATATGCTGGAGTACCATGTGGACGGTTTTGTGGTGAATCCGTACTGTGTGCCATGGGATATGCTCGTCAGTGATCCGCTGCTCAAGGATATCAAACTGATGAGAAAAGATGATGCGTTCCAAAATATCATGCGCCGGTATCTCAAAGGCGATGAGAATATGATCAATGATGCAATGTGGGCTCTGCGGCATCACTCTGCTACAGATGGTAAATGCAATTATATTACGACGCATACCGGATTTACCTTGTGGGATCTGGTGTCTTATGACTGTAAGCACAATGAAGCAAACGGCGAGAACAATACGGACGGGCCGGATTATAATTACAGCTGGAACTGTGGAGCCGAGGGGCCGAGCCGCAAGCGCACAGTGATGACTTTAAGAAAAAATCAGGTGAAAAATGCCTTTTTCCTCCTCCTTCTTGCTCAGGGAACCCCCTGTATTCTGGCAGGAGATGAATTCTATAACAGTCAGAAGGGAAATAACAATGTGTACTGTCAGGACAATGAGACCGGATGGGTAGACTGGAGCAAGCTCAAGACGGATAATACACTGTTCTCCTATGTGAAGGCGCTGATATCTTTCCGGAAAGAACATCTGTGCCTCCATCGCCGGGAGGAATTAAAAGGACTTGATCGGACGGCATGCGGTATGCCGGACGTATCCTATCACGGTGAAAATGCATGGCAGGTCAGAGCAGAAGTATACAGCAGACAGCTGGGAGTTCTGTATGCGGGAGATGATATTGGCGATACAGACTGCTTTATTGCATATAACATGCACTGGCTGCCCCATGACTATGCCCTGCCGTCACCTGGGAAAGACAAGAGCTGGCGACTTGCAGCAAATACGGAAAAAGGAGTTCTGGAAACACCGCTTGAACCGGAAGATCAGAAGAAGATTGAACTTCCGGAGCGCAGCATCGCTGTCCTTGTAAGCGTAAAGCAGGAGAAGAAAACGAAAACTTTGACAAAGGTGAGAACGAAGAAAGCAGCGGCAAAAGGCGGTGGACAGAAAACGGTATGAAAGCACTGGCACATTTTCACACGATTACAAAACATAAGATTCTCGTTATGAAAGAATGTTTCCGGGTAGGACTGTATCGTCAGGGACTGCTCCATGACCTTTCCAAATACAGTCCTTCGGAATTTTTGATTGGATGCAAGTATTATCAGGGTGATAGAAGTCCCAATAATGCGGAGCGTGAAGATAAAGGATACTCTTCGGCATGGCTGCATCACAAGGGGCGAAACAAGCATCACTATGAATATTGGATCGATTACAGTCTGGATGGAAAACACGTGCTGGCCGGAATGAAGATGCCGGTCAGATATGTGGTTGAGATGTTTCTGGACAGGATTGCGGCAAGCAAAGTATATAAAGGTGCAAAATATAAAGACAGCGATCCGCTGGATTATTATATGAGCGGGAAAGCCGGGGAACTGATGCATCCGGATACGCGTGCGCTGTTGGAAAAACTTCTTCATATGCTGGCGGAAGAGGGCGAAGAGAATACATACCGGTATATCAGGGGAAATGTTCTCCGGCGCAGAAAACGCCGGGAACAGGTTTATTCGGGATAGTAAAGCTGGGAATCCTGGATATCTGTCAAAACGTTGGCCAAAAATCTGCGTGCAAGATATCTGGCCATCGGGAGATTCATATCCAGATAGTTCCCGCAGTCTCTTGCTGACGCGCCGGGAATCTCTCCCTCATAGGAGGCGATAAAAGAAAACATCTCTTTCATGAGCGGCACGATATCCCGGGAGGCAAGATCTCCTGAAAGAATCAGATAAAATCCTGTCCGGCATCCCATAGGTCCGAAATAGATCACCCGATCCTGCCAGTCTTTGTGATTTCTCAAAAAAGTAGCCCCCAGGTGTTCAATGGTGTGCACCTCCGCGGTATTCATGACCGGTTCGTCGTTCGGGCTTGTCATACGTATGTCAAAAGTAGTGATGACGGAACCGTTTACATTGTCCTTTCTGGAGACATAAATGCCTGGTACAAGACGGATATGGTCAACAGTAAAACTTGCAATTTTCTTCATAGTTTCTGACTCCTTTCTTCTATTTACCCAGTTATTATAGCTTTTCAAATCATAAAATACAAGAACCTGTTCCCATTGACCGGCATGCAGGAAAACAGTTATACTGAATTGAAAATACATGGTTACGGTTCATCCGTGATCATACATGAAAGGAGAGACTTTTATTATGATGTTATATATCGTTCGTCACGGCGAGACGGACTGGAACAAAGCCCATAAAGTTCAGGGGAGAACGGATATTCCGCTGAATGATTACGGACGCCGCCTTGCCGGGGAGACGGCAGAGGGGATGAAAGATATTCCTATCGATCTTGGCTTTACCAGCCCGCTGCTTCGAGCGAAAGAGACGGCGCAGATCATTCTGAAGGGAAGAAATGTGCCCCTCTATGACGAGGCAAGAATCCAGGAAATCAGTTTTGGGAGATATGAAGGTCTTTATTGCGGCGGAGAAAATCAGGATCCGGAGAGCGCGGCGTTTAACCGTTTCTTCAATGATACGGGCAACTATATTCCGCCCGAGGATGCGGAGACGATCCCTCAGCTCTATGAGAGAACCGGAAGTTTTCTAAAAGAGATATCAGAGCGGACAGATCTATCGGACAAGAATATTCTTGTCTCAACCCATGGCGCCGCCATGACATCTATTCTGAACCGGATCCGGGGCAATCTGTCCGTGGAGCATTTTTGGAAAGATGAGGTACCGCCGAACTGTTCGGTCACCATGGTGGAGATAAAGGACGGAAAAGCACAGATCGTAAAAGAAGGAATGATCTTTTACAAAGAGAAGGTAAAAAAGTGGAGGACAGTGTGATACAATAGAAGAAAAGGAAAAAGGCTGGTGAGACTATGAAACTGACTTTTATCGGAGCAGCTCATGAAGTGACGGGGAGCTGCCATTTCCTCCAGGCGGCCGGAAAGAATATCCTGATCGATTACGGTATGGAACAGGGGCCGGATCTGTATGAAAATCCCGGGCTTCCGGTTCCGGAGACGGACATTGACTATGTGCTTCTGACTCATGCGCATATCGATCACTCCGGAATGCTGCCCAAGCTTGCCAAAAACGGATTTAAAGGCCAGATATTTGCCACATTTGCCACCGTGGATCTGTGTAATATCATGCTTCGCGACAGCGCACATATTCAGGAATTTGAGGCGGAATGGCGTAACAGGAAAGGAAAGAGAGCCGGAAAACCAGAGTATGAGCCGGTGTATGTGATGCAGGATGCCCTGGATGCCATCGAGCTTCTTGTGCCCTGTCAGTACGGTGAGAGAATTTCCATCTGTGACGGAATCAATATCCGTTTTACCGACGTAGGACATCTTCTGGGATCTGCAAGTATCGAAGTGTGGGCCACGGAAAACGGTGTGACAAAGAAGATTGTTTTCTCGGGAGATGTAGGCAATGTGGATCAGCCTATTATCAAGGATCCGACTTACACCACTTCGGCGGATTACGTGGTTATGGAGTCTACTTATGGCGACCGTATCCACACGGCGGAGAAACCGGATTATATCGGCGAATTTACGAGGATCATCAGAGAAACGTTTGACCGGGGAGGAAATGTGGTGATCCCCTCGTTTGCTGTCGGCAGGACGCAGGAGATGCTGTATTTTATCCGTGAGATCAAGGAGAAGAATCTTCTGCCGGAGTACCAGGATTTTGACGTGTATCTGGACAGTCCGCTTGCGATCGAAGCGACGAAAGTCTTTACTATGAATATGAGAGACTGTTTTGATAAGGAAGCCATGGAGCTTGTCAATGCAGGGATCAATCCTCTTGTATTTCCGGGGCTGCACACGTCTACGACAAGCGATGACTCCAAGATGATCAATTTTATCGGGAAACCGAAAGTCATCATATCAGCCTCAGGCATGTGCGATGCAGGACGTATCCGTCATCATCTCAAACACAATCTCTGGAGACCTGAATGTACAATCCTGTTCGTAGGATATCAGGCCAACGGTACTCTCGGACGGAGACTTCTGGAAGGGGAGAAGAATGTAAAGCTTTTCGGAGAACCGATCGAAGTACACGCCCGGATCGAAAGTTTGCACGGAGTCAGCGGCCATGCAGATATGAACGGCCTTCTGAAATGGGTGGGAGCATTCCGCACGCCGCCTCAGAGAGTTTTCGTCGTGCACGGCGAAGACACGGTGACAGAGAAATTCGCCGATACTGTCCATGAGAAGTTCGGTTACAGCACCTGGGCTCCTTATCCGTGCTGCGAAGTCGATCTTCTTACCAATGAGATCATAAGCGAAGGTGTGCGTATACCGGTGAAGGCGAAGAAACCGGCTCAGCGCAGGGCGGACTCTGCGTTTGACCGTCTGTTGGCGGCAGGAAAGCGGCTGCTTGACGTGATCTACAAAAATGAAGGATTATCAAACAAAGATAAGGCAAAGTTTGAGACGCAGATCAATAATCTGTCGGACAAATGGGATATGGATGACTGATTTGTCAAGGGCTAAAAGTTTATAAAATTTTCTGACTTTCCGAATATCTTAACCGTCAGGTGAGAATCATTCTAATAGAAATTGCTTAGGAGGATTCTTGCTATGATGGTGAACAAGGTTGAACTGTGCGGGGTGAATACATCGAAACTTCCGCTCCTAAAAGAAGAGGAAAAAGCGGAGCTTTTTGAACGGATCAAGGCAGGGGATGAAGAGGCCAGGGAAAAGTACATTAAGGGCAACTTAAGACTTGTTTTAAGTGTGATCAAGCGATTTGACGGCAGCAGTGAGAATGCGGATGATCTGTTCCAGATCGGGTGTGTGGGCCTCATGAAAGCAGTGGATCATTTTGATCCGTCCAGGATGGTAAAATTTTCTACCTATGCGGTGCCAATGATCATCGGGGAGATCCGCCGGTATCTGCGCGATAACAGCCCGATCCGTGTCAGCCGGTCACTGCGTGATACGGCATACAAGGCAATCTACGCGAAAGAGGGGTATATCCGCCAGCATATGAAAGAGCCCACTGTTCAGGAGATCGCAGATGAGATAGGAATATCCAAGGAAGATGTTGTGTTTGCCCTGGATGCGATCCAGAGTCCGATGAGCCTGCAGGAACCGGTGTACAGTGACGGCGGAGATACCCTTTATGTGATGGATCAGGTCAGCGATAAAAAGAACAAGGAAGAAAACTGGGTGGAGGAGCTCTCGCTGGAAGCCGCTATGGAACGGCTGAATGAAAGAGAGAGATACATTATTACGCTTCGTTTCTTTGAAGGAAAGACGCAGATGGAGGTGGCTGATCAGATCAATATTTCACAGGCACAGGTAAGCCGTCTGGAAAAGAACGCGTTGAAGACCATGCGCAGATATCTTCTCGGCGAATAAGCAAAAAGAATTGAAATTTCCATGACTTCATACTATCATATAGAAAGGTTATATGATTCATTGTACAAAACATATAAGAGAGGATGAAAAGAAGTCATGTATAAAGCCTGTATATTTGATCTGGATGGAACTTTGACAGACACTCTGGAATCTCTGACTTATTCGGTGAATGAGACGATGAAAGAGATCGGACTGCCGGAAATCACTTCCGAACAGTGCAGAGCGTTTGTTGGAAACGGCTCGAAAGTGCTGATAGAAAAAACTCTGAAAGCGTCGGGAGACGAGAAGCTTACGCGGTATGAGGAGGCATTTGCAGCGTACCAGCGTATATTCGATAAGAACTGTACCTATCGTGTAAAACCTTATCCCGGTATTACGGAGATGCTCGGAGAGATGAAAAAGATGGGAATGAAACTGGGAGTCCTGTCCAACAAACCGGACCGTCAGGCCGTCCATGTAGTGGAGGAAATCTTTGGAAAAGGTGTATTTGACCATATTCAGGGACAGAAAGAAGGAATTCCGCGGAAACCGGATCCGACTGCGGTTCTTGCCATAGCCCGGGAATTTAATACGTCTTTATCGGAGACTCTTTATATTGGGGATTCCGATGTGGACGGGGCCACTGGAAAAGCGGCCGGAACAGATACCATCCTTGTATCCTGGGGATTCCGTTCCCGCGATGTGCTGGAGGCGGCAAAACCGCTTTATATAGTTGATTCAACAGACGAGATATTAAAGATCTTAAGAGAAAAGAGGGATGAGCATGAGTGATTACAGTGAATTATGTCTGAAAACTTTTTTGAAAGATCAGGGGCAGCTTTTTGATGAACCTGTGGCTCAGAATCTGGAGGAGGCCGAAGCGTTTCTTGAGGACTGCATGGCTGTTGTAGTCGATTCCATCGGGGAAGTGAGAGAATTTTTTGAAGAGGAAGGCGTGGATGTGGACGGCCTGGGACCGGACGAGCTGGAAGAGGCATCCGAAGTGTTCCCGCTTCCGGACGGAAAATATCTGATCGTGGAGGGATAGGCTGTCAGAAGAATTTCATCAAAAAGCCGCAGTTTTAATCGACTGCGGCTTTTTCGACGGCCTCCCGGATCGCATCCAGTATGATCTGGGATGTGTAAGGAGTATCCTCCGGCAGAGAGATATCATCAAGCGACTGCGTCTCGTAGATCTGTTCGGCGATATCCTCTATGGCTGGCTGAATGAGAGGGAACATGGTTGTCACTGTCTCGTCAAGATTGGAAAAACGTATGGAATTGATATGGGATTCATCCACGGATACTTCTACCTCCAGATTGGTATTGTTCAGTGTGAGGGAAGAAGTGTAAATGCCAGGAGTGTACTGTTTTCCGGTATCCGCCGGATCAGCTTTGCCGTCCGGCCGGAACATGATGACAAGAAGGATGATCAGTACGATCGCCAAAGCTGCAAAGATGGCGGTGTAGATGATCTCTTTCATATGCAGGACAACGATTTTAGTTCTGGAACCCATAGAGTTACCTCCTGATTGATTTGGCTGCCGGTTATACGGCGGTCTGCTTTTTATTAAGTGTATGATTTAAAATGGAAAAATATTCACGGCTTTCACGTGACAAAGAGGACGGGATACTGTAAAATAGCTTTGCGATAACAGAAAGGAAGACGGAATATGTATATAATAGCAGGCCTGGGGAATCCGGACAGGCAGTATGAAGGCACGCGCCATAACGTGGGATTTGATGTAATAGACAGACTGTCTGATAAATATGATATAGCAGTGGATACAAAAAAGAACAGGGCCCTGATCGGGAAAGGAATCATCGAAGGACAGAAAGTGATCCTTGCCAAGCCGCAGACTTATATGAACTTAAGCGGCGAGAGTATACGGAGCCTTGTAGATTACTATAAGATTGACGAGGAACATGAACTGATTGTCATCTATGACGACATTAATCTCGGAGTAGGGCAGCTCAGAATCAGGGAGAAAGGCAGCGCCGGAGGGCACAACGGCATCAAAAATATCATCTCCTGCCTGGGAACTCAGGTGTTCCCGAGGATCCGCGTAGGAGTGGGAGAAAAGCCGGCCAGATATGACCTTGCGGACTATGTGCTGGGCCACTTTTCAAAGGCGGAGAGAGAGCTGATGTCCGAAGGATATGACCATGCGGTGACGGCGGCATGTATGATCTTATCCGGCCGGATCGGAGACGCTATGAGTGAGTTTAACCGCAAAAAGAAAGAAAAACAGACGGACAGAGGGTAGTGATAAGATGCAGGCTTTACTTGCGCCGCTAGCCGAACTGGCGGATTATCAGGAAATATCGAAAGACATAAAAAAGGGAAACGGGATCATACAGATCGCGGGATGTGTCAGTACTCAGAAAACCCATCTGATGTATGCTCTTGGCGATGGCTTTGAATACAGAGTCATCGCTTTTTCCAGTGAGGAGAAAGCAAAGACCGCTTATGAGGAATACCGTATCTTTACCGAGAATGTGTACCTGTACCCTGCAAGGGATCTGCTGTTCTACTATGCGGATATCAAAGGAAAACTGCTTACGGACCGGAGGATGCAGGTGCTGCGCGCTCTGATTGAAAAGGACGAGGCAGAACCGCTGACAGTGATCACTACCATGGACGCATTTCTGGACGGTCTCGCATGCCCTTCGGAGCTGGAAAACGAACGGATCATGCTGTCCGGCGGAGATGTGTTGGATCTTACCGGGCTTGAGACCCGGCTGACAAAGATGGGATACGAGCGGGAGAGCCAGATCGAAGGACCGGGCCAGTTTGCAGTGAGAGGCGGGATTGTAGATGTGTTCCCGCTGACAGAGGAACTGCCGGTGCGGATTGAACTGTGGGGTGATGAGATCGATTCGATCCGCAGCTTCGACGTAGAGAGCCAGAGATCAGTGGAAAATCTCGATACAGTCACAGTCTACCCGGCGTCAGAGAACTGGAAGGAGGATATGAAAACAGTATCTTTCCTGGAATATTTCCCTGAGGAGAAGAGTCTTCTGGTTCTGGATGAGCCCCAGCGTCTGCAGGAAATGTCAGAGGCGGTGGAGCAGGAATATTTTCACAGCCGGGAGAACCGTCGGGAATCCGGGGCTGAAGAAGTGCCGCAAGGCAGTCTGACCGTCTATGAGACTCAGGATATCATCAACCGAATGAACAGATACAGCGGCATCGCGCTTACGACTCTGGAGTCAAAATGCGGATTGTTCCGCGTGCGCGAGACATACAGTATACAGACAAAAGGGGTAAATCCATATAATAACAGCTTTGAACTTCTTACCCGCGATCTGAAGAGGCTCAAGAGGAACGGGTACCGGGTCGTGCTTTTATCTGGATCGCGGACGAGAGCGAAACGTCTTGCAGAAGATTTGCGGGATTATGATCTGAGCAGCTTTTACAGCGATGACATGGAGCGCGAGGTGAAGCCGGGAGAGATCATGGCAGCCTGCGGATACGCGGCGGAAGGATACGAGTATCCCATGCTGAAATTTATGGTTATCACAGAGTCGGATATTTTCGGGCGGAAGAAAAAAAAGAAACGGCGCAGAAAATATGAAGGACAGAAGATAAGGGATTTCGCAGAGCTTAAGCCCGGCGATTATGTGGTTCATGAGAGCCACGGGATCGGGATTTACCGGGGAATCGAAAAAATCGAAGTAGATAAAGTAGTTAAGGATTATATGAAGATATCCTACGCGGACAACGGAGTCCTGTATATTCCGGCAGCTCAGATGGATCTGATCCAGAAATACGCAGGAGCCGACGCCAGAAAACCAAAGCTGAACAAACTGGGAACCCTTCAGTGGGGAAAGACGAAAAACCAGGTAAAAAAGGCTGTTCAGGCTGTGGCAAAAGATCTGGTGGAACTCTATGCGGTGCGGCAGCAGTCGGAAGGATTTGTCTACGGGCCGGATACCGTATGGCAGAAAGAGTTTGAGGAAATGTTTCCGTTTGAGGAGACGGAAGATCAGCTTCAGGCCATTGAAGATACGAAACATGATATGGAAAGTACAAAGATCATGGATCGCCTGATCTGCGGCGATGTGGGGTACGGAAAGACGGAGATCGCAATCCGTGCCGCTTTTAAAGCTGTTCAGGAAGGAAAGCAGGTAGTGTACCTTGTGCCTACAACCATACTTGCCCAGCAGCACTACAATACCTTCGTGCAGAGACTGAAAGATTTCCCGGTACGGATCGACCTGCTGTGCCGTTTCCGTTCTTCCTACCAGCAGAAAAAGACGGTGGAAGATCTGAAAAAAGGGCTGGTTGATATTGTGATCGGAACACACCGGGTGTTGTCAAAAGACGTGGGATTTAAAGACCTGGGGCTTCTGATTATCGACGAGGAGCAGAGGTTCGGCGTAACACATAAAGAGAAGATCAAGAAACTCCGGGAAAATGTGGACGTCCTCACACTGACCGCAACCCCGATACCTCGAACACTTCATATGAGTCTGATCGGGATTCGGGATATGAGCGTGCTCGAGGAGGCTCCCCAGGATCGTATGCCGATTCAGACTTATGTTATGGAATATAATGACGAGATGGTCAGGGAGGCAATTGAGAGGGAACTTTCCAGAGGAGGACAGGTCTATTATGTCTATAACAGGGTGAATGATATCGCGGATGTAGCGGCTCGTCTCCAGCAGCTTATTCCGGGCGCGAATATATCTTTTGCCCATGGTCAGATGAGGGAGAGGGAGCTGGAGGACATCATGTATGATTTTATCAACGGCGATATCGATGTTCTTGTCTCAACCACGATCATAGAGACCGGGCTTGACATCCCAAACGCGAATACGATGATTATTCATGATGCGGACCGGTTCGGGCTTTCCCAGCTCTATCAGCTCAGAGGGCGCGTGGGCCGTTCGAACCGTATGGCATACGCATTTCTCCTTTACAGGAGAGACAAACTGCTCAAAGAAGTGGCGGAAAAACGTCTTGCGGCGATCCGGGAATTCACAGATCTTGGCTCCGGCATCAAGATCGCCATGCGGGATCTTGAAATCCGGGGCGCGGGCAACCTGCTCGGGGAAGCGCAGAGCGGACATATGGAAGCAGTGGGATATGATATGTACTGCAAAATGCTCAATGAAGCTGTACTGCAGTTAAAAGGCGGAGGAGAAGAGGAAAGCTTTGCGACTACGATCGATCTGAATATCGATGCATATATACCGGAGTCCTATATCAGGAATGAGTACCAGAAACTCGATATCTATAAACGCATCGCAGCTATCGAAAATGAGGAGGAAATGGATGATATGACGGAAGAGCTGATCGACCGCTTCGGAGATATCCCGAAAAAAGTCCAGCAGCTTCTTCATATTGCTGCTCTCAAAGGTCTCGCCCATGCGGCATATGTGACAGCAGTGGAACAGAAAGGGGAAAATATCCGTTTTGTCATGTATGAGAAGGCAAAGATCGATCCCGGAAAGATACCGGCCATGCTGAATACTTATGGCAGAGATCTGATCTTCCGGACGGAAGAGCCTCCGTGTTTCATCTATCAGAAAAAGGGAAAGAGCGGAAAGGACGCAGGAGCGTCCATACTGGACACGGTGCGGAAGGTTCTTGAGGATATACGAAGCCTTTCGATTTAGATTAAGAGTTCAGTCTGTTCCATGTCTGAAACGTCAGCAGTTTCGTGATCTATCTGTGATTCGTGATATATTTGTGATTCCTACTTGTTACTTGGGGGAAAACACGTTATAATGTATCAGTATGCGGATATGATGTCGTATCGACATATCCGGAAAAGAGGAGGATACTTATGATGCATTTCAGGAGAAAAGCCGCGGTATTGACAGCAGTGGGGGCGCTTGCCGTTATGACAGCCACAGGATGCAGCGGTTCGCTCAATACAGATGCTGTTGTTGCCACAGTGGGTGAAGAAGATATTACTCTGGGAGTCGCTAACTTTTATGCAAGGATGACCCAGGGACAGTATGAGACTTATTATGCGGGAATGATGGGAACCACCGGTGAAACTATGTGGACCCAGGATGCCGGGAACGACCAGACATACGAAGATTCCGTAAAGGACGGGCTGATGGAACGTCTGCAGAATATGTACCTTATATCCCAACACGCGGCTGACTATGACGTATCTCTGACAGATGACGAAGAAAAAGCAATTGCAGAGGCTGCCGAACAGTTTGACGCGGATAACACTGATACGGCGAAAGAAACGGTGTCCGGATACAAGAAGGACATTGAAAAGTATCTGGAGCTTGTCACGATTCAGTCAAAGATGGACGGCAAGATGCGCGAGGGCGTAGATGAGGAGGTCTCCGACGAAGAGGCAGCCCAGAAAGCAATGAAATATGTGTATTTTTCATATACAACCACAGATGATTCCGGCAATTCCACAGAACTTACGGATGAGGAGAAAGACGAACTGAAATCTGACGCACAGGAGCTTGCGGACAGAGTGGCGGCAGGCGAAGATATATCGACAGTCGCCGAAGAACTTGGACAGACGGCAAACGACCTCACATTTGATTCTGAGAGTACGAGTCCGAACGAGGACCTGATCGCAGCAGCTGACGCCCTTGAGTCCGAAGGAGATGTGACGGATCTCATTGAGACGGACGGAGGAATCTATGTAGGACAGCTTACAAGCCTTCTTGACCGGGATGCTACAGACCAGAAGAAAGAGTCCATCGTTGAGGAACGCAGGCAGGAACAGTATGATTCTCTCCTGGAAGAGTGGCGGAATGATACGGATATCGAAGTACATGAGAGAGTCTGGAATAAAGTTGATTTTGAAGATACAGGAGTGACTATTATCACTTCCGAGACGGATGAGACCGCGACAGATGGGGGCGGCTCGTCAGATACATCGGAAGACAGCGGCGCTGCCGAGTAAGTAATTGAGAAAGAAGAAAAACAGTGGTCGGAAGGCCACTGTTTTTTTGATAAGTACTTTATGTGTCTGAATATACAGATTCAGATATATTCACATTTTTCAAAATAGTGCATCAGGATATCGGCGCAGTTCTCAACGCCAAGTTCCGATGTGTCAAGGATCATGTGATAGTCGTTCACATCTCCCCATGTCTTGCCTGTATGCTCATAATAGTAGGAAGCTCTCTCTTCATCAGTTGTCTCCACTTTTTCTTTTGCCTCATCATAGGTTAAACTTTCCTTATCCATGATCCTGCGGATACGGTCCTCCTTGTCGGCGCAAACAAAGATGTTGAGGACGTTCATCCTGTCTTTCAGGATGTCGGACGCGCAGCGGCCAAGGATGATACAGGGTTTTTCAGCCAGCTTGCGGATTGCCTCCGCTTCACTCTCATACATGTGGTCGTTGATCTTCTGTTCGATATACGCCTTGTCATATACAGGAATGTCGAGCTGTTCGGAAAGTTCTTTTGCGATGATACTTGCACCGGTTCCGAAACGGCGGCTCATGGTGATTACTAATTTCATAAGAACTCCTCCTTTGTAGACTAAAAATTAGGATACCTGATATTATAACACTTCTTCGGCAATTTGTCTGCCAAGAGATTTTAATTCTTCCATCTGCGCATCTTTTACGGAAGATTTGATCGTCACGTTCGCCACCATCAGCGTCATGTCTTTCATCCCGCTGATCTTTGTGCTGATCAGCTTTGTGCTCTGGGGAGCCCAGCTTCCGTTTCCGAGAACAGCTACAGTACGGTTCTTGAGCGCAAGAGCCTTCATATCCTCGAGATAGTTGTCCATCACCGGATAGATTCCGTTGTTGTATGTAGGAGCTGCAAGTACGATGTGGCTGTATTTGAAGCTGTCTGCAATCAGTTCGGAGACATGCGTTTTGGAAATGTTGTGCATACAGATTTTCTTCACGCCTTCCTCCGCAAGGATATTTGCCAGAATCTCAGCCATGTTCTCCGTATTGCCGTACATGGATGCGTATGCAATCATGACTCCTTTTTCTTCCGGTTCATATTTGCTCCATTTATCGTACTTGCCGATGATATAGTCGAGATCTGTACGCCAGATCGGACCATGGAGCGGGCAGAGCATCCTGATATCCAGTCCGGCTGCTTTCTTTAAAACAGTCTGTACCTGCATGCCGTATTTTCCAACGATGTTTGTGTAGTAACGGCGCGCCTCATCGAGCCAGTCTCTGTCGAAATCAACTTCATCGTTAAAAATATTTCCGTTCAGCGCTTTGAAAGTACCGAAAGCGTCTGCACAGAACAGGATTTTGTCGGTCTCGTCATAAGTCATCATGACTTCCGGCCAGTGAACCATCGGAGCCATCACAAAATGAAGCGTATGTTTTCCGGAGGAGAAAGTATCTCCTTCTTTGACAGTAATCTTCTTTCCATCCAGGTCAAAGTTAAAGAACTGATCGATCATTGGGAATGTCTTGGCGTTTCCGATGATCTGCATATCGGGATAGCGCAGGACAAGCTCGTCGATCATGGCACAATGATCCGGTTCCATGTGGTTTACGATAAGATAGTCAAGTGATCTGCCGTTCAGGACAGCCTGGATGTTTTCCAGGAACTGGCGTCCGATGGCATAGTCAGCAGAATCAAAAAGCACAGTCTTCTCATCAAGGAGAAGATAAGAGTTGTATGAGACTCCGTCGGAGAGCGGGAAAATATTTTCAAACAGTTCGATACGGCGATCGTTTCCGCCCACCCAGTATAAATCTTCTGTAACTTTTCTGAAACAGTGCATGAGTAAGTCCTCCTTGTAAAATATGATCATAAGATTGTGAATGAATAAACAATTAACACCGACTATATTCTACCATAAAAGATAAAAATCGCAATATGCGTATTTATTTTCATACAAATAACTGCTATTATTGATTGAAAAGGATTTCAGAAAGGAAAGGTGAGAAAGAATGTTATTCGTATGTTATCCGAAATGCAGTACGTGCAGGAAGGCTCAGAAATGGCTGGATGAGAATGAAAAGAACTATGAGTTGAGAGATATCAAAACAGAGAATCCGACAGAGGATGAGCTCAAGGAATGGTGGAAGAAAAGCGGACTGCCGCTGAAGAAGTTTTTTAATACGAGCGGAAACCTGTACAAAGAGATGAAATTAAAGGATAAGCTGCCGGAAATGAGTGAAGCGGATCAGATCAGCCTCCTTGCAACGGACGGTATGCTGGTCAGGCGGCCGATCCTCGTCAGTGAAGATAAAGTGCTGGTAGGATTCAGGGAGAAAGAATGGGAGGAAAATCTGTAGATCTTCAGAAAATTCTATTTTTTCACGACTTATTGACACGCAGGAGTGCAGAGGGTAAAATAAAGTAGTAGCTGTCCGAATACAAAGAAGTTTTCTGAGGTGAGGATGGCGTTTTTATTAACAGACGAGGTTTGTTCCGGGAAAAAGCCGACCGGAACGACAGCAGAAAAGGAGGAAAAGTATGAAAAAGAAGATCATCAGCGTATTATTGTGTGCGGCTATGGCAGTCACTCTGATCGCAGGGTGCGGAGCTCCGGCAGCAGAAACCGGCGGAAATGAAGGGGGAGAGTCTTCCTCTGCAGCATCAGAGGGGATTCCGAAAGATGAGATCAAAGTAGGATTTGTACACGTATCGGACCCGAGTGATATGGGTTACACATACAATCAGGACCTTGGTACTCAGGAAATGCAGAAAGCGCTCGGTTTAAGCGATGACCAGATCGTAAACAAATATAATGTACCGGAGGGCGCCGAGTGTGACACCGCACTGAGAGAACTTGTGGATGCAGGATGTAACATTATCTTTGCGACAAGTTTCGGATTTGAGGATTATGTTAAAGAGGTTGCATCTGAGTATCCGGATATTCAGTTCTGTCATGCGACAGGATACCAGGCGGCTGATTCCGGGCTGGACAACTTCCACAACTATTTCGCATCGATTTATGAAGGACGTTATCTGGCAGGTATCGCGGCAGGAATGAAGACAGAGTCAAATAAACTCGGTTATGTGGCTGCATTCCCGTTTGCAGAGGTTATCAGCGGATACACGGCATTTTATCTCGGAGCAAAGAGTGTAAACCCGGATGTGACAATGGACATTATGTACACCAATTCCTGGAATGATCCGACGGTTGAGTCTCAGGTGGCACAGGCGTTGATCGACCGCGGATGCGATGTGATCTCGCAGCATTCCGACTCAACAGCTCCTGCGACGACAGCAGAGGATAACGGCGTATGGCAGGTTGGATACAACAATGATATGATCGAGGCTGCCCCGCATGCATCCCTGATCTCCCCGCGTATCGACTGGGGAATCTATGTGACAGAAGCTGTTCAGGATGTGATCGATGGAAAAGAGATTCCGGTTGACTGGTGCAGAGGCCTTGAGGACGGCGCAGTTTATCTGTCACCGCTGAATACTGATATCGCAGCTGAGGGAACTCAGGAAGCCATCGATGAGGCAAAAGAGAAACTCATCTCCGGTGAGATCCATGTATTCGACGGACCGCTCAAAGGCGTAAGCCCGGACGGTGAAGAGTATGAAGTTCCGGAAGGTGAATATTATCATGAGCAGGAAGAGTCTTCCGCACCATCCTGGCTGTATATCATCGACGGCTGCAATGTTGTCGAATAATTCCAGCAGTTTTATATATGTTACAAATACAGAGCCGTCTTCGGACGGCTTTGTTTGTATGACAGTTCTTTTTTGGCGGAATATAAACTGTATCCGAGATTTTCGGCCAGGTCCGGAAGAGCTGTGACAATTACATGAAAAAGAGAAAGAAAGAGAAGGAAGGTGAGATTTTGGGAGGAACATCAGAGTATGCGGTAAAGATGCATCATGTGACAAAGACTTTCGGAAAGGTCGTTGCAAATAAAGATGTCAATCTCGAACTGAAGACCGGCGAGATCCTTGCACTCTTGGGGGAAAACGGAAGCGGAAAGACAACTCTTATGAACATGTTGTCAGGCATTTATTTTCCGGATCACGGCGAGATTATTGTGAAAGGGCAGGAAGTTACGATTCGTTCACCGAAAGACGCGTTCGCTCTCGGAATCGGCATGATCCATCAGCATTTCAAGCTGGTAGACGTGCTGACTGCGGCGGAGAATATTGTACTGGGACTTGACGGAAAAGCGACGGTAAATCGGAAAGAGATCAACAGGAAAGTGTCTGAGCTTGCGAAACGCTACGGATTTGAAATGGATCCGGCAAAGAAAGTATATAACATGTCAGTCTCAGAAAAGCAGACTGTAGAGATTCTGAAAGTCCTGTATAAAGGTGCGGACATCCTGATTCTGGATGAGCCGACCGCGGTGTTGACTCCGCAGGAGACGGACAAACTGTTCGCTGTTCTCCGCAACATGAAAAAAGACGGCAAATCCATTATCATTATCACACATAAACTCAATGAAGTTCTTGCTATCTCCGACAGGGTAGCGATTCTTCGAAAAGGGGAATACATCGGAGTGGTCAATACTGCAGAGACAGATCAGGCGCAGCTTACTGAGATGATGGTGGGGCGTCCGATCAGCCTGGAGATCGAGAGACCTAAGGTGGAGCGCGGTGAGAAGCGACTGCAGGTTATCGATCTGACCTGTCTGAACGGCGATGGAGTAAAAGCTCTGGATAATGTATCCTTTGATGCTTATGGAGGCGAGATCCTCGGGGTTGCCGGTATCGCGGGAAGCGGCCAGAAGGAATTGTGCGAGATTATCGCGGGGCTGTATCCGTCTATAGGGGGCTCGGTTCTGTATCTGGGAGAACACAACGGGATCCCTGTGCAGGAGCGTATCCTTGGCCTGAAGCCGGACGAGATCGTCAAAAAAGGAATCTCCATGGCGTTTGTTCCGGAGGATCGTCTGGGAATGGGGCTTGTTGCCGGAATGGATATGACAGACAATGTAATGCTCAGGAGCTATAAATCGAAAAAAGGAATTTTTGTAGACAGAAAGACGCCCAAGGAACTCGCGGAGAAACTGATCGATGAACTCGAGATCGTGACTCCGGGTGTGGATACACCTGTAGGAAGGCTTTCCGGAGGTAATGTACAGAAAGTACTTCTGGGGCGTGAGATCGCCTGTCAGCCTTCCGTGCTGATTGTTGCCTATCCGGTCCGGGGACTGGATATCAATTCTTCCTACCGGATCTATGATCTGCTCAATGAACAGAAGAAAAAAGGCGTTGCTGTCATCTTTATCGGCGAGGATCTCGACGTGCTGATGCAGCTCTCTGACCGGATCATGGTTATGTGCGGAGGTAAAGTGAGCGGGATCGTGGATCCGCATAAAGTTACAAAAGAAGATATTGGTCTTATGATGATCCATACGGATAATCCGTTCGCAGGGGATAAGACGAAAGACGAGAAAGGGGAGGTGACGGCATGAGCTCACACAGTACGCAGGCAAAAGAGCCTCTGTTAAGAATGGTAAAAAGAGATACGATGCCGCAGAAGAAAGCGTGGGGGATTCGTGCCATAGCGTTTATCCTCTCTCTTGTGACCGGCGGAATCGTGATCCTTATGCTGGGGCATAATCCGTTTTTTGTTTATATTTCTATGGTGAAAGGAGCCTGGGGATCGAGCACTGTCATTCATGAGACGATCAAGATCGCAGTGCCTCTGCTGATCACCGCAATCGGTATCTCCTTTGCATTTAAGATGAAATTCTGGAATATCGGCGGCGAGGGTCAGATCCTTGTAGGGGCGGTAGCAGCCGGCGCTTTCGGACTTTTTACAGCTCACATTTTTCCGAAGCTTCCGCTGGTGCTGCTCATGATGCTTGCATCTATCGTGGCAGGCGGAATCTACGGCCTTCTTCCGGCGGTCTGCAAAGCAAAATGGGGTACAAACGAGACATTGTTTACACTGATGCTCAATTACATCGCTCTGGCGTTTATCAAATATCTCATGAACGGCCCGTGGAAAGCAAAGGGCAGCAGTTATCCGAAGATCGATATGCTCGTACCGGGAGCGCGTCTGACAAAAGTGCTTGGCGTGCACTGGGGATGGATACTTGCCCTGGTCCTTGTAGTGCTGGCTTATATATACTTCAATAAGACAAAACAGGGGTACGAGATCGCGGTTGTCGGTGAGAGCAATAATACAGCCAGATATGCCGGAATCAATGTGGGACGAGTTTTCAGACGGACAATGTTCCTTTCCGGCGCACTCTGCGGTCTTGTGGGAATGCTCCAGTTTGCGGGAGCTGACTACACGATTACGGAAGGTACTGCCGGCGGAGTCGGATTTACTGCGATCACGGTGGCGTGGCTGGCGAAGATGAACCCATTCGGGATGCTGGTTGTGTCTGTGTTCATTGCGATGCTGGAGCGCGGAGCCAATGCGATCCAGACACAGTTCAAGATTCCGGCGTCGGCATCGGATCTCCTGATCGGTATTATACTGTTCTTTATGCTTGGCTGTGAATTCTTTATCACATACAAGCTCATCAGAAGAGGAAAGGAGGAACATCATGCTTAATACATTGAATGGATTGTTTATCGCGGCAGTTCTGGCCGGAACACCCCTTTTGCTCGGAGCGTTGGGAGAGATACTGACAGAGAAGTCAGGCAACCTGAACCTTGGTGTGGAAGGTATGATGTTCATGGGGGCCATCACCGGCCTTGCAGGTTCTTATTATTACGAGCAGGCAGTGATCGCGGGAGGCGGAAGTCCCAGCGGAATTCTCTCGGCGGCAATTGCCCTTGTGACTGCCTTTATCGCAGGAGCAGGAGGAGCCTTGATCTACAGTTTCCTTACGATCACCCTGCGCGCAAACCAGAATGTAACCGGACTTACACTGACCATCTTCGGTACCGGCTTCGGTAATTTCTTCGGTGAGTACATCGGACAGCAGGCAGGAGGATATGTGGCGGTCACGGATGTGACGAAAAAGGCGTTTTCCGGATTGAACATTCCGGTGCTTTCGGATATTCCGGTGCTCGGCCCACTGCTCTTCCGGTACAATTGGCTTGTTTATTTTGCAATTATCGTGGCGATCATTATGGCGTGGTTTTTCAGCAAATCCCGTGTAGGACTGAATCTGCGGGCGGTAGGAGAAGATCCGGCGACAGCCGATGCTGCCGGAATCAATATTACGCTCTATAAATATCTTGCCACTGTGATCGGAGGAGGTATCTGCGGGATCGGCGGCATGTATATGAGTATGGTGACAACATCCGGCGTGTGGGTGCATGACTGTGTCAGCGGCTATGGATGGCTGGCGGTTGCCCTTGTTATCTTTGCAACGTGGAGCCCGGCGCGCGGTATGATCGTAGCGCTCATCTTCGGAGGGCTTACGATCATGCGTATGTATGTCAATATTCCCGGACTTCCGGCTCAGATTTATGACATGGTTCCGTATGTGGCGACGATCATCGTGCTCGTTGTGACAAGTATGCGCCAGAGCAAAGAACATGCCCAGCCGAAGAGCTGCGGACTCAATTACTTCCGCGAGGAGCGATAAATTTGTGTTTGTCGTAGAGACATTCTATGATAAATCGTCCGAAAATCAATCGGATACAGTGGATTGACTCGCGTATCCGGGACAAGTGGGGAGGAGAGACTTCCGACTCCGGTTACGGAACATAAGACAAAGTAACAAACCTGTGATACAGCTAAAAACAATCAGGAAAATGAAGAACTCGTTTCACTCAGACAACTTCATTTTCCTGATTAATGCTGCATCTCAGGTTTTAACTTTGTCTAATATTCCTTCACAGTCACCGTCAGCCTCTCTTCCCCACTTGACCCGAAAGGTTCATCAAAAGGGCTGTATCGACAAAGTTCCGACTGCTTCCGATTTGTATGAGTGCTTGTTGAAAGATGGCGCTGTAGCTGAAAAATGTGTACTGACCGGATACGCCAGCAGAAAAAGAAGATACTGCATAAGCTATGCATCGACATAGAGCGTTCCGAATACACCTCGTTCTCCATGTTAGCGATATTAAAATGCGAGTTCCAATGGACAAGCATTTTGATATTGCGTTACATGGATTCGAGGGGATGAGGTAAAGCGGGTCGGCATAGTGTTGGAGTATCTTCTTTTTCTGCGTCCGCTGTTCGATCAGTATGTCTTTATATTACAGCGGCGTTTATTCAATAAACACGAATTCCAAATATATATATTGCATTTTCTTTCTCCGTATGCTATTCTCACTTTACTGATATCGGCGGTGTTCTTGCCGCTGTATCTTCATCGCATTTATGCGTCTCATTTTCGGCCGGTTCCGTATCGGAACATATATCCGACAATGAATGTAACTATTGACAGAATGACAGAAAGCCTGATAACGGAAGAAGCAGGCGGAAAAGAGGTACTGTGTATGGCAGATGATCCCCCAGTTTTTTGAAGTGTGACCGGAGATGAGTCCGTTTTAATGTACATGTAAAAATGTATAATTAAAAAGCTAAAATGTTGTTGACATTTTACAAAGAGTATAATACTATAATATCAGATGCGAACAACTGTTCGATACAGAAAAGGAGAATTTTACTTATGGCAGGAAATGAAGAGAAGAAAAAAGCTTTAGATGCGGCTATTGCAAAATTAGAGAAAGATTTCGGAAAGGGTACTGTGATGAGATTGGGGGATTCCAGCGCTCATGTGGCGGTGGAGACGGTGCCGACAGGGTGTCTGAGCCTTGACCTTGCGCTGGGGCTTGGAGGAGTGCCGAAAGGACGTGTCATTGAGATTTACGGACCGGAGTCCAGCGGTAAGACGACGGTGGCGCTTCATATGATCGCAGAGGTTCAGAAGAGGGGAGGTATCGCGGGATTTATCGATGCGGAGCATGCGATGGATCCGGTATATGCAAAGAATATCGGCGTAGATATCGATGAGCTTTACATATCCCAGCCGGACAGCGGTGATCAGGCTCTGGAGATTGCAGAGACGATGGTTCGTTCCGGTGCGATTGATATCATTGTCATTGACTCGGTTGCGGCGCTGGTGCCGAAGCAGGAGATCGAGGGTGATATGGGAGACAGTCATGTAGGCCTGCAGGCCCGTCTGATGTCACAGGCTTTGCGAAAACTGACTCCTGTCATTAGTAAATCCAACTGTGTTGTCATCTTCATCAACCAGCTTCGTGAGAAAGTCGGAGTTATGTTTGGCAATCCGGAGACAACGACCGGAGGCCGTGCGCTTAAGTTCTATGCTTCCGTCCGTATGGATGTAAGAAGAATTGAGACGCTGAAACAAAGCGGCGAGATGGTTGGAAACCGGACCCGTATCAAGATCGTGAAGAATAAGATCGCGCCGCCGTTTAAAGAGGCGGAGTTTGATATCATGTTTGGAAAAGGTATTTCCAGAGCAGGAGATATCCTTGATCTTGCGGCGGGAATAGATCTGGTGAAAAAGAGCGGCGCATGGTATGCATATGAAGGTGAAAAGATTGGCCAGGGCAGGGAAAATGCAAAGGCCTATCTGGAGAATCATCCTGAATTGATGGAAGAGCTTGACCGTAAAGTGCGTGCCCATTATCATCTGTCCGGAGTGGAGGAAGATGAAAAGGCCGGGGCGTCTAAAGGAGATTCAGACGCAGCGGGCGGCAAAGCGGAAGAAAAGAAAACCGCGGCATCCGGGAGCGATCTTTCCCTTAAGGGCGGAAAGAAAGAATGACCGTTACAGGCGTAGAGCCATATACGAAAACAAAATTTAAAATATATCTCGATGGATCTTTCGCCTTTGTACTGTACAAGGGCGAACTTTCCCGTTACGGTATCCGCAGCGGTGCGGAATTACCGGCTGAGACAGTTGATAAGATCCGTACGGAGATAGTGTTCAAGAGAGCGAAGCTGCGTGCCATGCATCTTTTAAGCGACATGGACAGGTCGGAGGCTGCTCTGAGAGATAAGTTAAAGCAGGGGCTCTATACGCAGGACGTGATCGAAAAAGCTGTGGACTATGTAAAATCATTCGGATATCTGAATGACGGGCGCTATGCTGAAAATTTTGTCAGAAGCCGGCAGGGAGCAAAGAGCAGGAAGGAGATCCGGGCGGCTCTGCTGCAAAAAGGCGTATCACCGGAGCTGATCGACCAGGCTTTTGAAATCTGCGGTGATGAAGGGGGCGAGGAGTCTGCCATCCGCAGTATTCTGCGGAAAAAGAAGTTCGATCCGGAAACCGCGGAGGAGAAAGAAAAGCAGAAAATATACGGCTATCTGGCGCGAAAAGGATTCCGGTATGAGACCGTCCGTCAAGTAATACAAAATTATAGTGACGATGCTTGACATTGTTGTGAAAACAGTATAAAATTTAACTGTTGTATTTAAGTAATATGTACAATGAAAATTGAATAAGGAGGTGCTCCTGTGCAATTAAGTTTAGGCTTGTGTATAGTAATTGCCGTGGCCCTCGCGTTGATAGTTGGGGTTATTTCTCACTTTGCAACGGTTTCCAGTCTCAGGAAAAATGCCGAGAGTAAGATCGGAAATGCTGAAGCAAAAGCGAGAGAGATCATCGACGATGCCGTGAAAACTGCTGAGACTAAGAAGAAGGAGGCTCTTCTGGAAGTCAAAGAGGAATCCATCAAGACAAAGAATGATCTTGAAAAGGAGACGAAAGAAAGAAGAGCAGAGCTGCAGCGCTACGAAAAGAGAGTGCTCGCAAAGGAAGAAGCAGTTGAAAAGCGTTCCGATGCCCTTGAACATCGGGAATCAAAGCTTTCGTCAAAGGAAGAACAACTTCGCCAGCGTGAAACCAGGGTAGAAGAACTGAGTCAGAAACGTGTGCAGGAACTGGAACGAATCTCAGGACTTACCTCCGAACAGGCAAAAGAATATCTGTTGAAAACTGTTGAAGAAGATGTTAAGCATGACACAGCAAAGATGGTCAGGGAGCTTGAGGCTCAGGCAAAGGAGGAGGCTGACAAGAAAGCGAAAGAGTATGTTGTCAACGCCATCCAGAGATGTGCTGCTGATCATGTTGCGGAGACGACGATTTCCGTCGTCCAGCTGCCGAGTGATGAGATGAAGGGCCGTATCATCGGGCGTGAGGGAAGAAATATCCGTACGCTCGAGACACTTACCGGCGTGGAGCTCATTATTGACGACACACCGGAAGCGGTTGTGCTGTCAGGATTTGATCCGATCCGGCGTGAGGTCGCAAGGATTGCCCTAGAGAGACTGATCGTAGACGGGCGTATTCACCCGGCAAGAATCGAAGAAATGGTGGAGAAGGCGCAGAAAGAAGTCGACACCATGATCCGGGAAGAAGGGGAAGCTGCAATGCTCGAAGTCGGAGTGACGGGTATCCATCCGGAACTTGTACGACTTCTTGGACGTATGAAGTTCAGGACGAGCTATGGGCAGAATGCTCTTAAGCATTCTATTGAAGTTGCGCAGCTTGCCGGTCTGCTTGCAGGCGAGATAGGGATCGATGTGAGAATGGCGAAACGCGCCGGACTTCTTCATGATATAGGAAAATCGATCGACCACGATGTAGAAGGGTCACATATTCAGATAGGTGTAGATCTTTGTAGAAAATACAAAGAGTCTGCAACTGTTATTAACGCGGTTGAAGCGCATCACGGCGATGTGGAACCGCAGACTTTGGTTGCATGTGTAGTACAGGCTGCCGATACGATATCAGCGGCACGGCCTGGTGCGAGACGTGAGACTATCGAAACATATACAAACAGATTAAAACAGTTAGAAGATATTACCAACCAGTTTAAAGGTGTGGAGAAATCTTTTGCCATTCAGGCAGGTAGAGAGATTCGTGTTATGGTAGTTCCGGAGCAGGTATCTGATGATGATATGGTGCTTCTGGCCAGGGATATAGCGAAACAGATCGAGTTCGAACTTGAATATCCCGGACAGATCAAGGTAAATGTTATCCGTGAATCGCGGGCAACAGATTATGCAAAATAACCAGAATCATAACAAACAGCGAGAGACCAGCCCTTGTCGAAAGACGAGGGCTTTCTTTTTGCAATTGAAGAGGAGGAATATTATGGGAGAGCATATCAAACGGCTGAACAGGGAACTGAAATTTAAGGGAAAAATCATCGATTTTTATCAGGATACTATTGAGGTAGACGGAAACCATACGGTTATATGGGATTTTATCAAACATAAGGGCGCGGCTGCGGTCGTTCCGGTGACCGAGGATGGAAAGATTCTAATGGTACGTCAGTACAGGAATGCTCTTGACCGCTATACGCTGGAGATTCCGGCGGGAGCGCTGGATGCGGAGGACGAACCGGGCCGTGACTGTGCCGCGAGAGAACTGGAGGAGGAGACCGGTTACAGGAGCGATGATCTGGAATGGCTCATCACCCTGCGGACCACGGTTGCATTCTGCAATGAGCGGATCGAAGTGTATGTGGCGAAAAATCTGATCCCGTCAAAACAGCATCTGGACGAGGATGAGTTTATCGATCTGAAAGCGTATTCTCTGGATGAGCTTAAAGAGAAGATCTTCAACGGGGAGATTGAGGACGCCAAGACGGTCGCGTCCCTGATGGCATACGCTGTGAAGTATAAAGAATAATCATAAGAGCCCGGCATATAATGAAATATCGGTAGGAAGCATACAAGCACTGTCTGGGGAAAGACACGGGAGGTAGCATGAAGATATTTCATACGAGGAAACAGTTCCTTGGCTTTTTTATGCCGGGTTTTTTATTTGGAGTTATTTACGTGAATTTCATAGCGGGTAAATATATGGCACAGCCGGGGGTGTTCAGCGATTATTTTCTAAATCAGTTTACGACGGTACAGATCAACGCTGGAGAGTATCTGTGGTATCTGCTTCGTCTGCGTCTGATCCCTCTGGCGGTGCTGGCAGCGCTTTCTTTTACCAGAGTGCGGAAATTGTCGGTTATCCTGTTTCTGGTGTGGACAGGGATTTCCGGCGGTATCCTGATCTCGTCGGCAGCCGCGGATCAGGGAATCCAGGGCTGCCTTTTGTGCGTAACGGCACTGTTCCCTCAATTTCTGTTCTATATTCCGGCGTTTATCGTACTGCTCTGGTATTCTTATTCGCTGCCTCAGATTCACTGGAACAGGCAGAAGACAATCTTTATAGCACTTATGATGTCACTGGGAATTATTACCGAACTGTATGTAAATCCTGTCCTGGTGAAACTGTTCCTGACTGTGCTCTGGCGGCCAGGGATATAAGTACAGAAAATGCGATGACAGATATCAGCAGCTGACTGGCAAGCAGTCCCCAGAGGTATCCCTGGATCCCAAACATAGGGATGACCAGGTATATGCTTCCGATTCTCACAAGTAGTCCGCAGGTATTTATGAGAAATGTGGATGTGGTCTTCCCATATCCGTTGATAGCGCTGAACAGAGCGGTGTTTGTGTACAGGAACGGACAGATCCATGCAAGGGTGAGGATGAAATCTCCTGCAGTATCACTGTGGAACAGAAGAGTACCGATGAGTCTTCCAAAGATCAGGAAGAAAAGGCAGGAGGATAGTCCCAGTACAAGGCAGCTGCCGACAGCTTTTTTCAGAAGTCGTATAATGGCGTCCCGGTTCCCTGTGACATTTGTGGCGCTGACGGCCGGCATAAGGACTGTTCCCACAGAATTTGTTATTGCGGAAGGAAACAGAATGCAGGGCAGAGCCATTCCTGTCAGAACACCATACATGCTGAGCGCTTCAGAATTGCTCAGACCATACAGCTTTAAGCAGGTTGGAATGGACGCGGCTTCCACACTCTGGAGCAGCGTGACTACAGTCCGATTGGCGGTCAGAGGGAGAGACAGGCCCAGCAATTCCCGGAGATTCCCTGTTATGCTTTTGAGAGAAGCAGTGTGTAAGAACTTTCCGTGGCGGGAAAGAGCGTGGGCTGAGAACATGGCGGAGGCAAATTCCCCTGCGGCGATTCCGGCGGCTGCAAGACGAATGGAGGGAGTATGCCCGCCGTATTGGGTCAGAAAGAAGAACAGGACTACAGAGAAAATTCGGACAATCTGTTCGATGAGCTGGCCCGCTGCGGGAAGGAAAGTGTTCTGCAGCCCGAAATAATAGCCGCAGATGCAGCTGTGGATAGCAGCGCACGGCAGTGCGTAAGAGATGATCATCAATAGTTGGGTGCATCTGACGTCTCCTAAAAAAGACAGAGCGATGAAAGATGCATTCTTTTGGATAACAATGATCTCGATAAGAGAAATAAGAACGGTGAGGCAAAGAGCAGTGCAGAGTATGTTCTTTGCCTCATTCGCTTTCCCAAGGGATACTTTTTCTGCGGTCATGCGGGAGAGGGATGTCTGTATTCCTGCTGTGCTCAAGGACAGACAGAATGCGTAGACCGGAAAAATAAGCTGATAGAGCCCGACATTTTCCTCCCCGAAAGCATGGCTTAAGAAGATGCGGAAGAAAAATCCCATGATACGGCTGATGAAACCTGCGGCTGTCAGAATCGCTGCGCCGCGGAAGAGTTTATGTTTTACAGACATAAAAGTGACCTCTGTGATCTGAACTTTTTACAACATATGTCAGTTTGCGGCTTGACAGAACCTGTAAGGGATGATATCCTACAGTAGGAAATCCTAGTAAAAGAATAGGAAATAAAATACCAGGAATTAATTACAGATCAGAACAGGGAAGGTGAGAACTTGAAACTGTCTACAAAAGGAAGATACGGACTGCGCGCGCTGATCGACCTGGCTCAGTACGAAGGCGGAGCGCCGGTTTCCATTACGAGCATATCGGCACGGCAGGACATATCGGAACGCTATCTGGAGCAGCTTATGTCCATGCTGAAGAAAGCAGGACTTGTAAAAAGTGTCAGAGGAGCCGGAGGCGGATATATCCTTGCAAAGGATATGAAAGAGATTTCCGTCGGGGATATCCTCAGAGCGCTTGAGGGAAGTCTTGAGCCTGTGGAATGCCCGGGGCTGGAGCCGGACGGAGACTGCAAGGCGTCTGACAGCTGCGTGACAAAATATGTATGGAAGCGGATCAACGACAGCATTAATCAGACAGTAGATGAGATCATGCTGGATCAGCTGGTGGAGGAGAGCAGAAAGAAAAATCCTTCAGACGCAGACAGGAGAGGCTGCAAAAACTGACGTTGAACGCAGCATTGGTATAAACTGTGGAAAGAAGCTTAACAATAAACGATATATTTGGGATAAGAATAGAAGATACGGAGGTAAGATATGGAAAAACTGATTTATCTTGACAACGCAGCAACAACAAAGACGTCACCGGAGGTTGTCGAGGCGATGCTGCCTTATTTTACGGAGCATTACGGAAATCCTTCCAGTGTATACGGTTTTGCCGCGGCTAATAAAGAAGTCATTGCAAAACAGAGGGAGATCATAGCCAGTGTTCTGGGGGCGAAGGCAAATGAGATTTATTTTACGGCGGGAGGAACGGAGTCCGACAACTGGGCGCTGACAGCTACAGCGGAGGCTTATGCCACAAAAGGAAAGCATATCATCACAAGCAAGATCGAACATCACGCGATCCTTCATACCTGTGCATATCTGGAGAAACGGGGATATGAAGTGACATATCTAGACGTGGATGAGAACGGACTGGTGGATCCGAAAGCGGTGGAGGCTGCCATCCGTCCGGATACAATCCTGATCTCTATCATGTATGCGAATAACGAGATCGGAACCATCGAGCCGATTGCTGAGATCGGACGGATCGCTCACGAGCACGGCGTTCTCTTCCACACAGACGCGGTACAGGCTTTCGCCCATGTTCCGATCAATGTGGACGAGTGCAATATCGATATGCTCAGCGCCAGCGGACATAAGCTGAACGGCCCGAAAGGGATCGGTTTCCTTTACATCAGAAAAGGGGTGAAGATCCGCTCCTTTATCCATGGCGGAGCTCAGGAGAGAAAGCGCCGCGCCGGCACGGAGAACGTTCCGGGGATCGTAGGGCTTGGCAAGGCTGTCGAACTTGCGGCGGCGTCCATGAAAGAGCGCATGGAGTATGAGACCAGGATCCGGGATTACCTGATCGGCAGGATCGAGAAGGAAATCCCTTACTGCAGACTGAACGGAGACAGAAAGAAACGTCTCCCGAACAATGTAAACTTCAGCTTCCAGTTCATCGAGGGAGAGTCGCTGCTGATCATGCTGGACATGAAAGGAATCTGCGCATCCAGCGGATCAGCCTGCACATCAGGATCTCTGGATCCGTCGCACGTGCTTCTGGCGATAGGACTTCCCCACGAGATCGCCCACGGATCGCTGCGCATGACTCTGGATGAGGAGACGACAAAGGAAGACGTGGATTATGTTGTGGACAACTTAAAAGAGATCGTCGCACAGCTTCGCAGCATGTCGCCTCTGTATGAGGATTTTGTGAAGAAACAGGCAAAGAACAGTTAAGAAAAGATATCAGGAGGAATCATATTATGTATACAGAGAAAGTAATGGATCACTTTCAGCACCCAAGAAATGTAGGAGAGATTGAGAACGCCAGCGGCGTAGGAACTGTGGGAAATGCAAAATGCGGAGATATCATGAGGATCTATCTCGATATCGATGAGAACCAGATCATTCGCGACGTAAAGTTTAAGACATTCGGATGCGGCGCAGCAGTGGCTACGAGCAGTATGGCAACAGAGCTGGTAAAAGGTAAGAACATCCAGGAGGCAATGCAGGTGACAAATAAGGCTGTCATGGAAGCTCTGGACGGACTTCCGCCGGTTAAGGTACACTGCTCTCTGCTGGCAGAGGAAGCGATCCATGCCGCACTTTGGGACTATGCGGAAAAGAACGGCATCAAGATCGAAGGCCTTGAGAAACCGAAGTCAGATATCCATGAAGGCGAAGAAGAGGAAGAAGAGGAATACTGATGAGCAAAGTAGTCGTCGGGATGTCGGGTGGAGTGGACTCCTCTGTAGCGGCGTACCTTCTGAAAGAGCAGGGGCATGACGTTATAGGCGTCACCATGCAGATCTGGCAGGAGGAGGATTTCTGTTCCGTTGAGGAGAACGGCGGATGCTGCGGTCTGAGCGCCGTGGAGGACGCCAGAAGAGTCGCCGCCGCTCTCGGGATCCCTTACTATGTTATGAATTTCAAACAGGAGTTCAAAGAGAACGTGATTGACTATTTCACGGAGGAATACCTGAACGGGCGCACCCCCAACCCATGCATCGCGTGCAACCGGTACGTGAAGTGGGAGGCGCTGTTAAACCGGAGCAGGGCTATCGGGGCGGAATATATCGCCACCGGGCATTATGCAAGGATCGAGCGCCTTCCAAATGGACGCTATGCGCTCAGACGATCCGCAACACTTACAAAAGACCAGACTTACGCTCTGTATAATCTGACACAGGAACAGCTGGCGCACACTCTGATGCCGGTGGGCGTATACGCAAAGGATGAGATCCGTTCCATAGCGGAGAAGATCGGACTCCTTGTAGCGGATAAGCCTGACAGTCAGGATATCTGCTTTATTCCGGACGGGGATTACGCTTCTTTTATAGAGGATACAGTGAGAGAGAAAACAGGAAAAGAACTTCCTACAGGAAACTTCGTTACGCCGGAAGGAAAAGTGCTTGGCAGGCATAAAGGAATCATCCACTATACGGTAGGTCAGCGCAAAGGTCTTGGCCTGGCTCTGGGATATCCTGCATTTGTACTCGAGATCCGGCCCGAGACCAACGAGGTTGTCATCGGTACTTATGAAGAATCATTGACTCATACTGTGCGCGCAAATCAAGTAAACTTTATGTCCGTGGAAGATCTGACAGAGCCGAAACGGGTGTTTGCCAAGATACGCTATAACCATAAAGGGGCCTGGTGTACGGTGGAGAAGACAGGAGAGGACGAGATCGTCTGTCATTTTGAAGAGCCTCAGAGGGCGGTTACACCCGGACAGGCCGTCGTGCTTTATGACGGCGAGTACGTGCTTGGAGGGGGAACGATCCTATGAAGCTCGATCATTCAATGATACGGTGTGATTACCATATGCATACAGGGTTTTCTTCGGACAGTGAAGCCCCGGTCAGGAGCATGCTGAACGCGTCTATAGAGAGAGGACTTACGTCAGTATGTATCACGGATCATCTCGATCTGGATTATCCGGAGGATGAGGAGCTGGGTCCGGAACCGTTCCGTCTGGATCTGGAGAAATATTTCCAGGCCCTGACACGTATCCGGGAGGAATACAGTGGAAAACTCGACGTCCGCATCGGTGTGGAGATGGGCCTGCAGCCTCATCTCGGCGAGACATACCAACGTCTTGCGGAAAGCTATCCCTTTGACTTTATCATAGGATCCCTGCATCTCGTACACGGAATGGATCCGTATTACGGAAAGATCTTTGAGGGAAAAACGGACCGGGAAGTTTACCGCGAGGCGTTCCGGGAGACGCTGACATGCCTGGATAGGGTATCGTCTTTCGACGTATTGGGGCATCTCGACTATGTAGTCCGCTATGGAAGGCATCAGGCACAGGAATATTCCTACCGGGAATTCTCAGATGAGATCGACGAGATCCTTAGGAAAGTAATCCGGTCGGGAAAAGGACTTGAGATGAATATGGGAGGCGTCAAGTACGGCCTTGGCTTTGCCAATCCACATCCCGATGTGCTGAAACGGTACCGGGAGCTGGGCGGCGAGATCATTACGGTTGGGGCGGACGCCCACAGACCGGAACATGTGGCCTTTGATTTTGAGGAGGCGGGAGAGATCCTGAAATCATGCGGATTTCATTATTATGCAGAATTTAATGGGCGCAAACCGATATTTAGGAAGATCCCATGAGGAAAGACAGTTCAGCTCGCGCCATTCGGAAAACCGCAGATGGCTGAACTGTTTGAATAAAAATACATTTAGGTCTTGAATTTTTGTTTCCGGTTTAGTACAATTATTCTAGTTGATGAATCCTTAACAATCTTGTGTTTCTAAGGATTCATTGCCATGACTGGAAACAGTCAAATATTTTTTAAACTTTTAGGAGGAATTAATCATGGCAGTAAAAGTAGCGATTAATGGATTTGGACGTATCGGACGTCTCGCTTTCAGACAGATGTTTGGAGCAGAGGGATTTGAGATCGTGGC
>DWYB01000037.1 GCA_019118885.1 Candidatus Mediterraneibacter surreyensis
AGATGCTCCTTGAAGAGTCTACAGACTGTTTCTGTTTCCTTGCAGGACACGAGTCATTCGCAGCGGCTGAGGGTGCTATCGGTATTGCGGAGAAAGCAAACAAAGTTCGTAAAAAACCGCTCCGTGTTATCCTGAACGGTCTTGGAAAAGATGCGGCTAAGATCATCTCCAGAATCAACGGATTCACATACGTACAGACAGAGTACGACTACTTCACAGGCGAGCTCAAAGAAGTACAGAGAATCGCTTACTCTGACGGACTTCGCTCCAAAGTTAACTGCTATGGTGCAAACGATGTCCGCGAGGGTGTTGCAATCATGTGGAAAGAGGGCGTTGACGTATCCATCACAGGTAACTCAACAAACCCGACACGTTTCCAGCATCCGGTAGCAGGTACATACAAGAAAGAGTGTGTAGATGCAGGAAAGAAATATTTCTCCGTTGCATCCGGCGGCGGTACAGGACGTACACTTCACCCGGACAACATGGCAGCAGGACCGGCTTCCTATGGTATGACAGATACAATGGGACGTATGCACTCTGATGCACAGTTCGCAGGTTCCTCTTCCGTACCGGCTCACGTTGAGATGATGGGTCTGATCGGTGCAGGAAACAACCCGATGGTTGGTATGACTGTTGCAGTTGCAGTTTCCATTGAGGAAGCAGCAAAGGCTGGCAAATTCTAAAAATAAATCTGCTGGAACAAGGCCTGCCGGGCATAATGCCGGTGGGCTTTTTTGTATCGGATGCGAGCCAAAGTCCGGGCTTACCAGTGACCTTGGCGACCACATACAATCCCGGAATGTACCGTTTGATACTTCCGGTGACTGTGAATACGAATAGGTGATTAGGAGGATTAAGACATGCTGTCAATATTTCAGAAAGATAACACAAAGGTTGAATATAACGGCTATCTTTTATGGATCCTCGTTGCTATTGAGCTTTTTATGTCATTTTCATTTCTGGGATATATACATATAAAACCGATTTCTATTACATTTGTTTATATACCGGTACTCATAACCGGATGTATCCTTGGAGCAAAGGAGGCAGCTCTTGTAGGCGCTGTTTTCGGACTTTCATCTATGTGGAAAGCATCAGCCTTCTATGTTGGTGCGGGCGACGCGATTTTTTCACCTGTGATGAGCGGAAAGCCGGTTGAGAGTATACTTCTGAGCGTAGGCACAAGAGCTCTGTTCGGACTGATCATCGGATTATTATTCTATTGGGCAAGAAAATCCCCGCATCCTCTGCCTGCCATAATACTGGTAACTTCGCTGGGGAGAACGCTCCATACATTCCTTGTGTATCTGTGTATGCAGATATTTTTTCCGGAAGCAGGTTTTACAGTTGCAGATACACTGAAGGACATCATGAGATGGGATTACATCCCTTTCCTGCTGATAGCGGATGCTGTTGTTGTTTTCTGCTATATTTTTATAAGGTCAGAACATGTTAAAAATTTCTTTTATCGAATACAGACCGTGGATCAGGTGAATTCTATTGTCTCACCGCATAAACAGGGCCTGGCTGTGATGCTTGTCCTGGTGCTTCTGGCATCTGTCAGTGTAGCGGTATATTTTACGAACAGAATCCAGAGAGTAATGACAGAGTACGGACTGGATCTTGATGAGAAGGTCTCCTATGATCTGATGCATCTGCAGATTCAGTTCCTGTTGGGAATGATAGCTCTTGTTCTGATTGTTATCGTTATTATCACTTTGTATCAGAAGAACTTTAATTATCTGTATTACGAGGCAAGGCTTGACGATCTGACAGGGCTGTTTGGAAGACAGCTTTTCTTCCAGACAGCCGTCAGGAGACAGAGTTCTGCAGGATGTGGCGGAGCAGCTGAAGTCAGTCTTTGGAGGCAGGGGGATAATAGGTCGTCTTGGCGGCGACGAATTTGTAGCGCTTGTGAATCAGTCCTTGTCAAAGCCTGAAATAGAGGCTCTGTTAAATGAATTAAAAAGCAGAATAGGCAACATACGTGTTAAAAATGAAAGAATCACCTGCAGTATCGGCGTAATCCCTGCAGAAAAGTCATATACACTCGAGGAGCTGTACAAATATGCGGACAGACTGCTCTATGAGGCTAAGAAAAAGGGAAAGGATCAGTTTGTATCCGGATACCGGTTCAGAGAGTAGAAAGGAAATGAAAAGATATGAAAGTATTGATGATCAACGGAAGTCCTCATACAAAGGGAAATACCTATATTGCTTTGCATGAAATGGAAAAGATTTTTGCCTCGGAAGGGATTGAGACGGAAATCGTACAAGTTGGAAATAAAGATATCAGAGGATGCATCAGCTGTAACAGCTGTTTTGAAAAAGGCAGATGCGTATTCGATGATCTTGTCAATGAGACAGCACCGAAATTCGAGGCCTGCGACGGCTTTGTGGCAGCAAGTCCGGTCTATTATGCCTCGGCAAACGCGACGCTGATCGCCTTCCTTGACCGGTTGTTCTACAGCACTCATTTTGATAAAACAATGAAAGTGGGCGCGAGCGTGGTTGCGGCGAGAAGAGGCGGCCTTTCCGCAACATTTGACGAGTTGAATAAATATTTTACGATCTGCGGCATGCCTGTGGCGTCAAGCCAGTACTGGAACAGTATTCATGGAAGAGAGCCGGGCGAGGCGCAGCAGGACGCCGAGGGCCTTCAGACAATGCGCACTCTTGCACGCAACATGTCATTTCTCATGAAGAGTATCGCGCTGGGAAAAGAAAAGTACGGTATGCCAAAGCAAGAACCGGCCTGTTTTACAAATTTTGTGCGTTAAAGAAAAATTGAAAAGATCCATTATGAAACAGCAGGCTTGAAAGCAGCCTGCTGCTTTTTGTTTTAAAAATCTTTACAAGGGGAAAATAAAGTGATATCATAATGATATTAAATAGATATTTCTATGTAAGGAGGACTAATTATATGGAAGAAAAAGTATTGCAGCACAAAAAGAACGGTATGCTTGTCCTGACATTGACTACCTTCCTGTATCTCGCGGTGATTGCTGCCTGTATTTTCGGAGGGATGATGGTTGCAGACGGAAAAAATCCGGCGCTGCTCGTGGTAAGTATTGTCTGGCTTTGCATTGGCTGGCTTCCGTACTGCGGACTTAGAATCCTGAAACCACAGGAGGCTCTTGTGCTGACTCTGTTTGGAAAGTATACGGGAACTTTGAAGAATGAAGGGTTTTATTTTGTAAATCCTTTTTCGTCAAGTGTAAATCCGGCGGCATCCACACATCTGAATCAGAGCGGCGATGTTGATAACAGCAGTCAGAAATCTGCATTGACTCTGGCTCTTAGTGCAGGAAAAACAACAGAGGTAGATCTATCAAGCAAGAAGATTTCCCTGAAGATCATGACTCTCAACAATAACCGGCAGAAGATCAATGACTGTCTTGGAAATCCGGTAGAAATAGGAATTGCGGTCATGTGGCGGGTAGTGGATACGGCAAAAGCAGTATTTAACGTGGATAATTACAAAGAGTATCTCTCGCTCCAGTGTGACACTGCTCTGAGAAATATCGTACGGATTTATCCTTATGACGTGGCGCCGAATGTGGATACCACAGGAGACGGAATCGCAGATGAAGGCAGTCTAAGAGGATCCAGTGAGGTTGTAGCGGCGCGTATCCGTGATGAGATACAGAAGCGAGTGGAAGAAGCCGGGATTGAAGTGATCGAGGCAAGGATCACTTATCTTGCATATGCTCCTGAGATTGCCGCTGTAATGCTTCAGAGACAGCAGGCGTCAGCAGTTGTAGATGCGAGAAAGATGATCGTGGACGGAGCCGTAGGAATGGTGGAGATGGCTCTGGACCGCCTGAATGAAAAGGGTGTTGTGGAACTTGATGAAGAGCGAAAGGCTGCGATGGTATCGAATCTGCTTGTGGTGCTCTGTGGAAACAGAGATGCCCAGCCGGTTGTAAATTCCGGAAGCCTCTACTAAGCATTAAGCTTCAGGAAAGAGAACAGATATGGCAGATCAGAAAAAGAAACAGGTTCCACTCCGGCTTTCCGCGAAGCTGTATGATGCCATAGCAGCCTGGGCAGAGGATGATTTCCGCTCAGTCAACGGACAGATCGAATATCTGCTGACAGAGTGTGTACGGCAACGGAAAAAGAACGGGAAATATGTTTCAGAACATCTGGATGAACCGATAGAACTTGATATCAAGTGAGTTAAAGTCAACGAAAGGTCAACGAAAAAACAGGAAGATATAGAGAAAAGAAATAGTTTATCATTCATATTACGTATTAGACATCGATTAAAAAAGGGAGTATAATAATCGCGTAAAATTTAATCTGTGCCTGCAAGGGAACAGAAAAACAGAGCAGTCGTCCGCGAAAACGCGGCGTAGATTCAGGAAAGAGGGGTCATACACGATGATTTACAGAGATTTTCAGGATTTAAAACTCTCCGGACTGGGAATGGGCGCGATGCGTCTTCCGGTAATTGATGGGGATGACAACAGGATCGATGCCGCAGCAGCGGAAGAGATGATCGCCTATGCCATGGAACATGGCATCAATTATTATGATACGGCATGGGGGTATCATGGCGGACAGTCGGAGATTGTCATGGGAAATGCGCTGAAGAAATATCCGAGAGAAAAGTTTTATCTGGCGACAAAGTTTCCGGGATATGATCTTTCCAATTTCGGTAAGACAGAAGAGATTTTTGAGAAACAGCTTGAGAAATGTCAGGTAGAGTATTTTGATTTCTATCTGTTTCACAATGTCTGCGAGATGAATATCGATCAGTATCTGGATAATCAGAAATACGGTACGTATGATTATCTGATCGAACAGAAGAAGAACGGCCGTATCCGCCATCTGGGATTTTCCGCACACGGAAAATATGACGTGATCAAACGCTTCCTTGAAGCGTACGGAAAAGATATGGAGTTCTGCCAGCTTCAGATCAATTATCTTGACTGGACATTCCAGGATGCAAAAGCAAAAGTAGAACTTTTAAATGAATATGGTATCCCTGTATGGGTGATGGAGCCTTTAAGAGGAGGGAAACTTGCTTCTCTTTCAGAGGAGAACACACAGAAATTAAAGGCACTGCGTCCGGATGAGGATGTTCCGGCGTGGGCGTTCCGTTTCCTGCAGTCTCTTCCGGAAGTGAAAGTTGTACTGTCCGGTATGTCCAATATGGAGCAGCTTAAAGCGAATATCCATACATATGAGGAAGAGAAGCCGCTGAAAGAAGAGGAGATGAAGACGCTTCTCGGCGTTGCCGACAGCATGCTGGAAAGGAAAGTGCTGCCGTGTACGGCGTGCCATTACTGCGTGAGCCATTGCCCGCAGGGCCTTGACATTCCGGCACTGCTCGAACTGTACAATGAGCACTGTTTCACGGAAGGCGGGTTTATCGCTCCTATGGCCCTTTCTTCCTACGAGGAAGATAAGAAGCCGAGCGCATGCATCGGATGCAGGAGCTGTGAGGCTGTCTGTCCGCAGCAGATTAAGATATCTGAGGCTATGGCGGACTTTGCGGCAAAACTTGCATAATTTTTTGAGGGGTCTTGTCTTTATGACGGATCCCTTGATTTTTGCAAAACTAAATGTTATAGTATGAATAATACTAATAACAATTAT
>DWYB01000038.1 GCA_019118885.1 Candidatus Mediterraneibacter surreyensis
TAAATACTCATACAAACTGACAGAAACCGGTACATAATTTCCAATAGCCGCATCATATAAAGGGTAACTAAATCATTCTTTTCTTGCCGGGAACCGTTTCCGGTTATGGAGATTTCTGGTTCCGCTTGTTCCTGCAGATGAATATTATTCAAGCGGACCAGAAATTAATGCGGCTCGAATTTGAACCGACAGGACAAACAAATCCCAAATCGGCCGAAATAATGAGATCATAGTCGGGGAAGTCGCCTATTCTACCCGTTTGCATGAGAATTTTCGGAATGGGAAAGAAAGCAGCCGGGAGGCAGGTATTGCGTACGCACCGTTGGAGCAACGTCGGCACTTAGAGCGCGTTTTTTGCGCTCTTATGTACCGTTACGCTGCGACCGAATGAAAATGTGTGCGTTAGCAATACCTGCCTCCCGGCGGATACTTTATCAGACCGGAAAATAGAAATTTTACTGATATATTCCATTGACGGTAACATCGAACACAGCCTCTTTCCCATTCAGTTCATCATTACCGTAATCATCAGGGAAGGTGACTGTCACTTCTACTTCATCACCGGGATGGGCGCCGATCAACTGTTCTTCGAAGTCATCGATATATCTGCCGGAACCTATGGTGAGATCTGTGCCATTTCCCTGTGTATTTCCGCCATCGAATTCAACGCCGTCAATCGAGCCGACATAGTCGATATTTACGGTATCTCCGTCTTCAACTGTAAGAGAGAAATCAGTGGAGTAGGAGGTGGAGTCATCTGTGCTGTTATCTGTTGAGCCTGATTCTGCGGCTGCATCGCCGGAGGATGTAGTGTTTTTGGAAGAACCGGAAGTTACAATGATAGCGATGATCAGGGCAACAACTGCGATTATCGGAAGCACGATCACAATAATCTTGCTGATCTTTCGCTGCAGTTCTTTTTTGCGGCGTTCCCTGGCGCGCCGTTCCTGCGCCCTTTTTCTGTTTTCTTTTTTCATACTGCACATTCCCTCATTTCTGCTTTTTATGTGTGGACTGATATGGGAATCAGTTTATTGACGAGAGCTATTATAAATATAAAATATGACTAATTTGTGATTTTTTTTGCAAAAATACATGATATACTATAGCTATCGTCTGCGTATCATGATAAAGTATCAGATCATGCAGGCATGAAAAACGAATCTTTAGAAGAAGACCGGGGAGCATTATTATGACAATGGACAACAGATATTCAGGCGGATCGCAGTTTTTGAAGGATGTGACCGTTAAGATACAGAACAGACTTGATGAGATTGATCATGATCTGAATGAAGGTAAAAAAGAAATTGAAAATATGCATGAGTATTACTGGGAGAACTATACGGAGATGGATCAGTATGGTTATGAGGAATATGACAACCGTCAGGCCCTTCTCCAGCAGACGAATGCAAATACAGAGAAGCTGAAGCTTAAGCACAGGTTTGAGAGGATGAAGGATGCGCCGTTTTTCGGGCGGGTTGACTTTATATTTGAGGGAGAAGATGAGCCGGAGCCATTTTATATCGGAATTGGAAATTTTGCCGAGAAGGCAGGTATGACGCCGCTTATCTACGACTGGAGGGCTCCTGTGAGCGGGCTGTTCTATGATTATGATAAAGGGCCGGCTTCCTATGAAGCACCTGCGGGAACGATCACAGGCGAGATCAGCTCCAAATGGCAGTATAAGATCCGCAGAGGAAAGATGATATATGCTTTTGAGAGCGATACCAAGATTGATGATGAGATCCTGAAGCAGGAACTTGGACATAACGGCGATGTTAAGCTGAAAAATATTGTGCGGACAATCCAGAAAGAACAGAATGCCATTATCCGTAACACAGAGGATAAGATTCTTGTGATACAGGGCGGGGCAGGGAGCGGAAAGACCTCTATTGCACTGCACAGGATTGCCTATCTTCTGTACCATGACAGACAGAATCTGAAGTCATCCAACGTGCTGATCCTGTCACCGAACAGCGTATTTTCAGATTATATTTCCCATATTCTTCCAGAGCTGGGAGAGGAAAATATACAGGAGATGAGTTTTGATCTGTTTGCGTACCGTGAACTGAAAGACACGGCGGCTGACTGTGAAGACCGGTATGATCATCTGGAGCGGATTATGAAATTCCCCAGTGATCAGGAAAAAGAGCGGTTCCGTATGAAGCAGTCAGAAGAGTTTGTAGGACTGATTGAAGGATTTCTGGCAACGCTGGAGGATCGGCTGATTGATTTTAAAGAAATCAGCTTCCGAGGCATGAATATGACGGAAGAAGAGCTTATCAAGATGTTTTATTTTAAGTTTCAGGATACACCGCTTCTCTCAAGAATGGATGCTGTCATGGAGTATTTTGTTGATGCATATGAGACGCTGAAGGGCAGCAATATTTCCGATGATGACAGAGAACTTCTGAAATCCAGATTTGACAGTATGTATGTGACAAAAGACATCTACACGATCTATAACTGGATGCTGGAGGATTACGGATATGAGCTGCTTCCGGATGTGCCATATGAGAGAAGGAAGATTCAGTACGAAGATGTATTTCCGATCCTTTATCTGAAATACAGACTGCTTGGAAAGAGCTCGCAGAAAAATATAAAACATCTGGTCATTGATGAAATGCAGGATTACTCCTTTATGCAATATGTGATCCTTCAGAATCTGTTCCAGTGCAGGATGACGATCTTAGGCGATTACGCGCAGACTCTGGATACAAAACAGCATGACGTACTGAAATTCCTGCCCAAGATATTCGGAAAAGATATACGGAAAGTTATCCTGAATAAAAGCTACCGCAATACCTATGAGATCGCAAAATATGCGGCACAGATCAGCGGCATTACAGGGCTTGAGCTTCTGGAACGCCATGGCAGACCGGTAGAGAAAAGAACATTTGCTTCAGAAGATGAAATGCTTGATGCGATCGAGGCTAATGTCAATCTGGGATTAGACGGATATGAGACCGGAGCCGTTATCACAATGACTGAGGACGAAGCTTACGACATCTACCGTCTGCTGAAAAACCGCGGTGTAGACGCGGCATATGTGGATCGTGACAGCTCCGCATTTAAGCGCGGACTGACAGTGACCACATTTTATCTGGCAAAGGGACTGGAATTCGATCAGGTATTTACCATACGAGGCAGGAAGGAAAATCCGCTTGCAGAACAGGCGGAATATATCGCTGCAACAAGGGCGCTTCAGGAATTGTATGTATATGAAGTATAAACTGTCTCCCATGGGAAATGTTATAGTTAAACAGGCATGGGAGGCGCGAAAATGGAATCCATATGGAGCAAAACATCTGACAGAGTAAAAAGACCGCCGTTAGACAGTGATATTCATGCAGATGCGGCAGTGATCGGCGGAGGTATGGCGGGAATACTGACAGCATATCAGCTTGAAATGGCCGGCGTGCATACAGTCGTATTGGAAGCAGACCGGATCGGCGGCGGGCAGACACAGAACACTACGGCAAAGATTACATCCCAGCACGGGATGTTCTGTCATACATTTATCGAGAAAAAGGGTGAAGATGCAGCAGAAAAATATGTGCAGGCAAATCAGGCTGCTGTGGCGGAATATAAAAGAATCGTGCGTGAGGAGAAAGTTGACTGTGATCTTACGGAGAGAGATGCTTATGTTTACTCGACGGATGGTGAAAAGCTGAGGATGGAAACGGAGGCAGCGCAGAAGCTTGGAATCAATGCATCCTTTGAGCCGCAGATCGAGATCCCGGTTTCCTGCGCGGGGGCAGTACGTTTTCCGAATCAGGCACAGTTTCATCCTTTGAAATTTATCGAGGCACTTTCAAATCGACTGACAGTGTATGAAGATACTCCGGTTACAGAAGTAGAGGGAAATCTGATCAGAACTTCCTGCGGGAGTGTAAAAGCAGAAAAGATTGTGTTTGCTACCCATTTCCCATTTGTAAACTTTCCAGGTATGTATTTCGCAAGGATGCATCAGGAACGGTCCTGTGTGCTCGCACTGGAGGGCGCCGGTACATTGAACGGCATGTATATCGGGGATAGAAAAGATACTCTTTCTTTCCGACAGTACGACAAATACATTCTGTTTGGCGGGCAGGGATACCGCACCGGGGAAAACCGGGAGGGTGGCTGTTATGAAAGATTAGAAGCGTCTGCGGAGCAGCTCTATCCCGGAAGCTGCGTGGCAGCACACTGGTCGGTACAGGACTGTATGACAGCAGACGGGATTCCGTTTATCGGACAGTATGCCGCAGACCGGCCGGATTGGTATGTTGCAACAGGTTTTCAGAAGTGGGGCATGAGTTCGTCCATGGTATCTGCGATGCTTTTAAGAGATATGATCTGCGGGAAAGAGAATCCTTATGCGGAAGTATTTGCTCCTTCAAGGTTTTCTACAGAAGAACTGCCGCAGATCATCAAAGACAGCGGAAAAGCTGTAAAAGGACTGACGAAACGATTCTTCCATCTGCCGGATAAGGCAGTAAACACTCTTGAGCGCGGCCATGGAGCGGTTGTAGATACTCCACAGGGGAAAGCTGGTGTATATAAGACAGAGGATGACAGGATATTTCAGGTCGATATTGTCTGTCCGCATATGGGCTGCGAACTGACATGGAATCCGGACGAGCTGTCATGGGACTGCCCCTGTCACGGATCCAGGTTTGATTACAAGGGAAATCTTCTGGACGGACCGGCACAGGAGGGAATCCACGAAGAATGACATTGCTTTGATTCGGCATGATTCAAAAGAGGAGATTTATGAAAATAACATTAATTACGGTAGGAAAGATAAAAGAAAAATACTTAAGGGACGCTATCGCCGAATACAGCAAGCGTCTGAGCAGATACTGCAAAATGGAGATCATCGAGGTCGCGGACGAAAAGACTCCGGACCAGGCAAGCGAGATTGTGGAAGAAAATATTCGCGTCAAAGAAGGAGAGCGGATTCTGAAATATATTAGGGAGGATATGTATGTGATCACTCTTGAGATTTGCGGAAAGATGCTTTCATCTGAAGAATTTGCCGGGAAGATCGAAGCGCTGGGCGTGCAGGGGAAAAGCAGCATAGCTTTCGTAATCGGCGGATCTATCGGGCTTGGGAAAGAGGTGCTGAAGCGGTCGGATTACGCGCTTAGCTTTTCTAAAATGACATTTCCCCATCAGCTGATGCGGGTGATATTACTGGAGCAGGTGTATCGGGGGTATCGGATTATAAATGGGGAACCATATCATAAATAAATGCGTTTTTTTATTTTGGGTGATGCGGTGTGAAGTAAACGGATGATATAATGAAAAAAAGGTAAGAGTGATAAATTGGAATTTTACAAGGGAAGATTGCTGTGAAAAATAAAAAGATCCGCTTAATAATTGCGATAGTATTTGTTTTAATAGCTGCTTTGACCATATGGTATTTTATGCCAACTACTTTTTTGAGTAAAGTTAACCCGTCCGATATAAAATCTATATCTGTTTTTGATGGCAATACAGGCGAAAGTTTTGACTTTAGCGATAGAGATGAAATACGTTATGTTGCAGAAAATATACAAAGCACCAAAATGCAGAAAGATACGCTCTCCATA
>DWYB01000039.1 GCA_019118885.1 Candidatus Mediterraneibacter surreyensis
TTTTTTCTTTCCTCAGTAGTAGTAAATCCGTAGTCCCCCTCTGACTCTCCTGCCCCGATTTGCCGCATTTCAGCCGTCAAAAGCCGCTAAGTAGCTCACACTCTGACTCCTGCCGTGACAGATAAAAAGCACCCGGATCATCTTATTTCACCTCAACAAGTTCAATTCTGAAGTTCAGTTCTTTCCCAGCCATTTCGTGGTTGGCGTCAAATGTGATCATCTTCTCGTCTTTCTCCACAACTTTAACCGGGAACGGCTGTCCGAACTGATTCGTAAGATATACCTGCTGTCCTGCCTCCAGCTCCTCTGAACCCGGCAGCTGCGCGATTTCAAGGGTAAAGACCGCATTCGGATCCGGCATGCCGTAAGCTTCTTCCGGCATCAGGTGCACATCTACTACCTGTCCCACTTCCATATCGGCCACAGCTGCATCGAATCCTTTAATCATCTGGCCGGCGCCGCATACGAATTCAAGCGGCTCCCCGCGATCGTAGGATGAGTCAAACTGTGTTCCGTCGTTAAATGTTCCCCTGTAATGTGTGCGGCAGGTTTTTCCTACATTGCGTCCGGTCAGCGTTGTGTGAGCGCCGCATCCGCCTCCGCAGCTGTCTCCGCATCCGGAACCACAGGAATGTCCTTCTTCATGGTCGCCGCAGGTGTGCTCTTCGCCGTGATGGTCACAGTTTGCGCCTGTAGATACCAGCTCTCCTTTCAAGTATGCTTCCACAGCCTGATCTGCATCACCCTCGGCCCCTGCGCACAATTCCACGCCTGCCTCGGCAAGGGCCGCCTGAGCGCCTCCTCCGATACCGCCGCAAATCAGTACGTCTACGGAACGGTCAGAAAGAAGTCCTGCCAGTGCACCGTGTCCGATACCATTGGAACCGATCACTTCACTGGAAACCACTTTGTTATCTTCGACTTCGTATACTTTAAACTGTTCTGTCCTTCCGAAATGTTGAAAAATCTTTCCGTTATCATATGTTACAGCTATTTTCATCTCTTTAACTCTCCTGTTTTGTATATTTCTTCTTTTATCCATTATCACTATTCTGCTGATAATGTCAATACTGGATTTATTGACAAATAAAATTGCAACTGCTAATATTTTTCAGGAAATATATTATATATAAGAAGCGCTCTAACTGCGCCGGAAAGGATCTGTTATTATGAACCCTCTCAAAAAAATCTACTGCAGGGCCTTTCAGACAGGATTAAAAATTGCCCTGCCGTTTCTGCCCTATCGGAAGCCAAAAATCGTCGGCAGCGTAAAAGCTCTGCCGGAAATCATCCAGAAGAAAAAATGCAGTAAAGTCCTGATCATCACGGATGCAGGTATCCGGAAAATTGGATTAACGCGCCGTCTGGAAAAAGCACTTGAAAATGCAGATATTCCCTTCTGTATTTATGACAGGACGGTAGCCAATCCTACTACTGAGAATGTGGCGGATGCGATGGAGATTTATCTGAATGAAGAGTGCGACTGTATCATCGGCTTCGGCGGCGGATCCAGCATGGACTGCGCAAAAGCCGTAGGCGCCCGCATCGCAAAGCCGAAACAGTCTCTGGCGAAAATGAAGGGAATTCTAAAAGTGCATAAAAAGCTTCCGCTTCTGATGGCAGTGCCCACTACTGCAGGTACCGGAAGCGAGACGACGCTGGCAGCAGTTATCACGGATGCACAGACACGCTATAAATATGCCATCAATGATTTCCCGCTGATCCCGCGTTATGCAGTCCTTGATCCGAAAGTAACACTGAGCCTGCCTCCGTTTATCACAGCAACGACAGGAATGGATGCCCTGACCCATGCAGTAGAGGCTTACATAGGGAATTCAACCACTTACGGTACACGTAAAGACGCTCTGCTGGCTGTGCAGCTGATTTTTGAAAATATCGATACTGCCTACAATGACGGCAGTAATGTGGAAGCACGCCGCAATATGCTCCACGCTTCATTCTACGCCGGATGTGCATTTACCAAGTCTTATGTAGGATATGTACATGCCATCGCACACTCTCTCGGCGGAGAATATAATGTTCCCCACGGACTCGCCAATGCAGTGATCCTTCCCATGCTTCTGGAGGCTTATGGTAAGAAAATCCACAGGAAGCTCTCGCGTCTGGCCATTGCTGCCGGACTTGCGGATGAGGACACTCCATGCGACGAGGCTGCCGGCAGATTTATACAGGCCATTAAAGATATGAAGAAGCGGTTCGGCATCGGTGACAAAATTCCTGAGGTACAGGAGACAGATATTCCAAAGCTTGCCCATTACGCGGACAAAGAGGCCAATCCGCTCTACCCCGTCCCGGTTCTCATGGATGCATCGGAACTGGAGCCGTTCTATCGTATGTTGATGACAGATACCGGGGAAGATCCGGAAAAAGAACCGGACGCAGAAAACAATATTTCGGGAAAAGGAGCAGATGAAAATGACGGAACAGGAAATTAAAGATATCGTAACAAGGCAGAGAAAATATTTTTACACCGGCACCACACTTCCAGTCAGTACCCGTCTTGCGGCGCTTCAGAAACTTTATAATGCCATCTCCGGACACGAGACCGAGATCCACGACGCGCTGAAAAAAGATCTTGGGAAAAGCGGATTTGAAAGTTATATGTGCGAAACCGGCCTGGTGCTGGAAGAGATCAGCTATATGCTGAAGCATACGAAACGTTTTGCCGGAGAAAAAACAGTCCGGACACCGCTTGCGCAGTTCCATTCCCGGAGTTATAAGAAGCCGTCGCCGTATGGTGTAACATTGATCATGAGTCCATGGAATTATCCGTTCATGCTGACGCTCTCTCCTCTTGTGGACGCTCTGGCAGCGGGAAATACAGCTGTAGTAAAGCCCAGCGCCTATTCTCCGCACACCAGCGAAGTGATCCAGCATATCCTTACCGAGTGCTTTGAACCACAGTATGTGGCTGTTGTAACCGGCGGACGGGCAGAAAACACCTGCCTTTTACATGAACACTTTGACTATATCTTCTTCACCGGCAGTCAGGCTGTCGGAAAAGAGGTGATGAGGAATGCTGCAGAATATCTGACCCCGGTTACTCTGGAACTGGGCGGAAAGAGTCCGTGTATCGTAGATCAGACGGCCGATATCAAACTTGCAGCAAGAAGGATTGTCTTCGGGAAATATCTGAACTGCGGACAGACCTGCGTTGCGCCGGACTATGTTTACTGCCACCGCTCTGTCAAAGAAAAACTGATAAAGGAAGTGCAGAAAGAGATACGCAGACAGTTCGGAAAACAGCCGCTTCATAATTCAAATTACGGGAAGATCATTAATGAAAAGCATTTTGATCGAATTATGGGTCTGATCGATGAAAAGAAAGTTGTACATGGAGGGAATTCTGATCGTGGAACACTTCGTATTGAACCGACGGTTATGGATCACGTAACATTTTCCGATGCGGTCATGCAGGAGGAGATCTTTGGACCTGTCATGCCGATCCTTGTATATGATAATCTTGACGAAGTGATTCGCCGCATCAATATCATGCCCCATCCTCTGGCACTTTACTTCTTTACATCCGACAAGACGGCTGCAAAGAAAGTAACTTCGCGCTGCGGATTCGGCGGAGGCTGCATCAACGATACTATTATTCATCTGGCTTCTACAGAGATGGGGTTTGGAGGATTCGGGGAAAGCGGAATGGGCGCATATCACGGAAAGACCGGTTTCGATACGTTCTCACATTATAAGAGCATTGTCGATAAGAAGACTTGGATCGATCTTCCGATGCGGTATCAGCCATATCGGAAGCTGCATGAGAAAATGGTGAGATTTTTCCTAAAGTAGCAGAAATATTTAAGATCTTTACATATAAAGAAGCGCTGTTCGACATATTGTCTTCCAGCGCTTCTCTCCTATTCTCTTTCTTCCTCCAGAATATACAATGTTTTGTCATCCCGTCTTCCATCGTAATATTTCTCAATCACCTGCGTAAATACTCCGCCTTCTCCTTCAGCTGCCTCGAACAGTGTCATACAGGAAAGCAGTTTCAGATGATCGGGACTTCCGAATATCTGATAAGGATCATCTGTATCCAATTCAAGCAGAGCTTCACTGATTGTTCTAAGGTTAGCGCCCAGGTATGGATCATTCAGAAAATCTTCTGCTTCCGCCATATTCTGTATTGCATAATAGGCTGAAGTACTGCTGAAGCCAAGGCCCTGAATCTGGGGGAATATATACCACATCCAGTGACTTCGTTTGCGGCCGCGCCGGATTTCTGACAAAGCTGTATCAAAATCTCTTTTCTGAGCTTCTTTAAAGCGCTGTAAATCATTCATTCCCAGTCCCTCCTAATAAGTTTATTTATTATAGTTATTTATTCCTGCTCCGCCTTTTTATCCTATGTTTACAGACCATTATTATAAATATCATTAAGCACGGATTGTGCCTGTTCCATTTCTTTTTTCTGTATGATCGCATCCCTGTCGCTTAGAATCGCCAGCATCTCATCTACCAGATCTTCAATTCTGGGATTGGTCACCCGGTACAGATATCCCAGCATTCTGGTGGCGGTATAGTCCGTATTCATATTTTTGTATGCAATCTCTGCACAGAATTCTTTCGGGTACCCTTTCCTTAACAGGAGCCTGTATAGTTCATCCGTTCTCTCTGATGCCATAAGATTTACACCTGCACTTTCTCAAACCGGTACCGCTGTTTGATATCCGGGTATTTTTCTCTGTCAACCTCACTCATAAACATGGAGTATGGTCTGGCGCAGACTTTAAAAGGCGAATACAGCGCCTGATAGACGACCAGTTTTTCACCGGTTTCCGTATGTTGCGCAAAAGCAAGTACTTTATACAAGTATTCCGATGTCTCAGCGGAAACCCACTCTCTTTTAAAATGCTGTACGATATCGCCGACGTATATATCTCTCTGTATCTCCGGCCCTTCAACAGCTGGTTCCGGTTCAGTATCCAGTTCGGTATACTCGTCCTTATCCAGCGAGACCGGCACTCCGGACTTCCCCTCAATATGCACGCCGCCATACCATGTGCCTGTGATCTCAAAGATATCTCCGATATCATAATCGCTGTTAAACTCGTCATTTTTCTTTATAATTCTGATTCTTTTCATCTTTTGCTCTCCAAATGTAAATTTTCTTTTTTCTTATTTTTCATAATGAAATATAATATCACTTTTTCTTTTTTTCAGCAATAAACCAAGGATTTAAGCCAAAAGGAACAGACCGATAAAATATCAGTCTGTTCCTGGTAAAACTTTTCACATATTTTTTTGAAACCCTCTTGTATAGAGATACTCGGATTCAGCTTTGTAGTATTCGATGCACAATTCAGGAATCGTGTGAGGCTCCAGAGAGCAATATCCGTGATATCCATCCCGATGAAGTCTCCGTATCATGCCATCTATATTTACTGCTCCGTCAGAAGCCACAGGATAATATATATAATTCCCGGTATATCGTCCTGTCATAGCGCCGCCTTTGCACTCCTCGCGATGACCGTATTCTGGACAATAGACACAGCCGTTTTTAATATGGACATGAACAATCAAATCTTTTAATACTTCATAAGCATATGGAAATCCTTCATATCCCGCCTGGTAATAATTAGTTGCATCATAATTTGTCCTGAAGTATTCTGAATCCATTGCCTGTACAATCTTTTTCATCTGGACCGGATTTTTAGTTATGTCGTGAGCTTCATTTTCGAGAGCAAGATATATTTTATACTTTTCTGCTTCTTTAATAGCATCTGCATAATATGCTTTTAGTTCATCGACAGAATATACATCTCCCATTGCTACGAAGTAACAATAGTGATTAACAACTTTAGCGCCAAGTGCATGAGCTGTTCTTACGGCTCTTACCAGTTCTGATGAAAAAAGTTCCCTGTTTTCTGCAAGTTCTTTTACAAATCCGGCTCCAAAGCATACACATGCTACTTTCACACCAGCCTGCTCAAGTATATCACGGGCTTTTTCGACATCTCGATTAGCATAAAATCTTTTGTGGATCAATTGTTTTCCTGCTCGTACCGGAATATTTTCCGGCCATATCTCAATCGCCCTTATTCCATTTTTTTTGATAATCTCAAGAATTTTTTCCAATGTGCAGACACTTCCAAGACCTTCACCTGAAACTGCTAATTTCATATTTTTTACTCCAGATATTCGTCTACATTTTCCTGCGTAACCAATACAGCGGGAACTACATACTCTGAATCCACTTCTTTGCCTGCTTTAACATCTTCAAGCATCTCAAACGCCTTTTCGATCTCAGCATGAGCGTCTACATATATCGTTGCCGCCATTGTACCTTCCTTTACAGCCTTAAGACCTTCCGAAGTAGCGTCAAGTCCATATACAAGAATATCACCTGTTTTACCTGCGGATTCAAGTACAGGGATAACTCCGAGAGCCATGCCGTCATTATTGCATACAATTGCATCGATTTCCTCTCCAGATGCAAGCCAGTTTTCTGCAAGAGGAGCTGCATCTGTTGCGCCCCAGTTTCCGGCTCCTTCAAATACTACATTTACATCAGGGTATTTCTCCAGGACTTTGTCATATCCGCTGCAAATCTGATTGGTTGTATCCTGGCCAAGTGTTCCGGTCATAATCGCGATATTCCCTTTGCCACCGATATCATCCATACAACGTTGCATTTTTAGCTCTCCACCCTGTTGTACATCCACGTGAATAAGTGATGTAATCAAATCTGTAGCGGATACATTGTTATGAATAACGAAAATCGGAATACCAGCGTCATGAGCTGCCTGCAGACCTGAAGTAAGCCCGTCTACGCTGCAGGGCTCAATCAAAATAGCCTCAGCTCCTTCGGAAATCGCCGTCTCGATCTGTGAAACCTGCTGAGTAGCATCAAGGTCTGCATCCATCAGCTGTACATCATACCCCGCTGCTTTACCTACTTCAAGAAAACTTTCACCCATACCGACCATGAATTCATTCTGCTGATTGCTTACGGTCATAAATACTTTTCCGCTGCCTTCCTCAGCATTCTTGTCTCCTGAGCCAGCAGAGGAACTCGAGCCTCCGCTCTCTGGTGTACATCCTGCCGTCATAGCAGTTAACATTGCCGCACACAGCACCATCCCTAAAATTTTCTTTTTCATTTTGTACCCTCCTTTTGTATTTGGTGTATATTATTTCTTCTTGCCCCTTAAATCTAAGAATACTGCGAGCAAGATAATAATACCTTTAATAATATCCTGATAGAATGAATTGACCCCGATAATATCAAAGCTGTTTTGTATAATAGTAAGGATCATAGCGCCTACAACCATTCCGAGCACACTTCCCGATCCTCCCGTCATACTTACACCTCCGATAACCGCTGCGGAAATTGCGTTCATCTCATATCCTTCTGCAACAGTTCCGTTTCCGGATGTAATACGCGAGCAAATCAATATGCCTGCAATTCCTGATAAGAAACCACTGAATACATAAACAAGCATTTTCAATCTTGCTACTGGAATGCCGCTTAATCTGGCTGCTTCTTCATTTCCTCCAATACCGTATATTCTTCTTCCAAGTACCGTTTTACTGAGGATAATATAACCGACTATACATATGACTACCATATAATATACTAATGTAGGAATTCCTAATATTCGCGAGTTTGCAAGTGCGTTAAAGCTATCTGACAACCCGAATATTGGTGTGCCATTGGTATAAACAAGAGGTATTCCTCTTGCTATTGTCATCATACCCAAAGTCATGATAAATGGCGGAAATCCAATATAAGCAACGCCTATACCATTAATAAGTCCACATAGCGTTCCTATAGCCATGCCAGTGAGTATTGAGACAATAATAGGTAAATTTTTATCTGCAACTGCCATTGATGCAGCCAGTGTCCCTGCAAAAGCCATGATGGATCCAACTGACAGATCAATTCCACCTGTTACGAGAACAAACGTCATTCCCACGCCAATGATTGTTGTGATTGAGGCTTGCTTTACAACGTTGATCAGATTTGTACTAGTCAGGAAAGTAGGACTGATCAAAGACATTACGATTATTAAAGCAATCATTACCCACAAGATAGCAGTTTTTTTCAAAAATTCCTGCAGGTTATTTTTATTTATCTTACCCACTATATTTCCTCCTTCCTGTAACCAGATACTAATGTCATAATATTTTCCTGGATCAGCTCATTTCTTTCCAAAGTTCCGGTCATTTCTCCTTCATGTAACACAATCATTCTATGGCTTAGACCAATTAGTTCAGGCATTTCTGAAGAAATAACGATGATTCCTTTCCCTTCACATGCAAGATCCTCTATAATCTTATATATTTCAGCTTTTGCACCTACATCGATACCTCTTGTAGGTTCATCAAAAATGATGATATCAGGATCGTTCAACAACCACTTTGCAAGAACGACTTTCTGTTGATTACCTCCAGAAAGATTTTTTGTAAGTTGCTTTGGACTCGTTACCTTTATGTTTAACTTGTTTATCATTTCTTCAGCATAACGTTTCCCTTTTCTCTTGTTGTAGAATCCGCAACTGGAAATCTTTTTTTCTATCACAGATACGATGTTGTCTTCCACCGATGCCATCAAATTAAGTCCATAAAACTTTCTGTCTTCGGTTACGAGAGCAATTCGGTGTCTTATTGCATCAGCAGGAGATTTTAAATCAACCTTTTCTCCTTCAACTACAATTTCCCCTTCGGTAAGTCTTGTTGCCCCGAATAACGCCATGACAAGTTCTGTTCGACCAGCCCCCATAAGTCCTGCAATTCCCAGTTTTTCGCCACTATGAAGATCAAAGCTGATATCGTTAAACTCGCCTTTTCTTCCTGCATGTCGAACCGAGAGCAGTACTTTTCCCGCAGTGCTCTTATGTTCTGGATATATTTCACTGATCTCGCGCCCAACCATGGAACGAATCAGCTGCTGGGGAGTTATGTCATTAATACTGGATGTAAGTACATATTGTCCGTCACGTAATACAGTAATTCTGTCTGCTATTTTAAAGAGTTCATCCATTTTATGGGATATATATATAATTCCTATTCCCTGTTTCTTCAGTTTTTCAATATTCTGAAAAAGTCTTTCCACTTCCGAATCGGTAATAGCGGAAGTAGGCTCGTCCATAATAATGATTTTGGCGCCATAGGATAATGTTTTCGCAATTTCTACCATCTGCATCTGAGATACATCAAGCGTACGCATCAGTTTTGACGGTGAAATATGCACTCCAAGCATTTCAAGATACTTTGCAGCCTCTTTTTCCTGACCTTTTTTATCAGTAAAAACGCCTTTCCGCTTTTCTTTTCCCATAAAAATATTTTCTGCAACAGACATATCCAGAATAGGATTTAATTCCTGATGAATCATCGCCACTCCTGCGTTCAAAGCTTGAGACGGACCTGAAAATGCAGTTTCTCTTCCATGAATCTTTATGTTCCCTGAGTCTGCGGTATAGATTCCCATCAGTATTTTCATTAAGGTAGATTTCCCTGCGCCATTTTCTCCTATTAACGCATGTACCTCTCCATTATTCAGATCAAAATGGACATTTTGAAGGACGCGATTTGTTCCAAATGACTTGCTGATATTCTGCATATCTAACAATTGCTCCATTAGACATCCTCCTTCTTATTTGCTCAATTAAATTTCATCTCTAAAATCCGGCACTTTGATCTCTTCACCATTTTTATTTGCTGATTCCTGTGCGCAGATACCTGCAGCTGTATAATTTGCGGATCGAACTGCATCCATATAAGGCTGCCTCTCTTCGATGATAGCCCTTACAAATTCATGACAGAGATGTGGGTGAGAACCACCATGTCCGCTGCCCTGAATAAATGACGGTTGGTTCGGATCAAGAATAGCTTCACGCAATGTATATTTCTGGATTTCTACAGGAAGTCGATCAGCTGTATCTGGTGCGGTAAACTTCGTAAAGTCATCAATTCCGGTAAAAATCGTATGTCCCTCATCTACTGTAGGCTCCCATTCGAATGACATTTTATCTCCATATACGTCAAAACATTCGCGTACCTGGCGTATTGTTTCAAACAGGCATCTGTGGGCTTCAGCTACGATATCGCTATCTTTCAGTCTAAATGTTGCTGTTTCTACAGCATACGGACATCCATAATTTTTCGCCCTTTCTTCATTCACTCTTCCACTCCCAAGACAGCGTACGCTTTCTGCTACCGTACCGGAAAGATCAAGAATCGGGGACATGACATGGGTTCCATACCAGAAAGGCGGAAATCCTTGCCAGTAATCGCCCCATCCATCCAATGACATATTCTGCATATGATCTCCTCTCAAGAATTGAATCTTCCCGAGTTTTCCACTGTCTCTTAAGTCTTTTACATACAAATACTCTCTTGTATATAATGATGTTTCCATCATTGTATATATACGGTTATGTTCTTTTGCTGTTTTCACTATATCTCTAAGTTCGTCAAGAGATGTAGCCATAGGTACTGTACACGCAGTATGTTTTCCCGCGTTTAAGGATTTCATGGTCTGCGGATAATGTTCTTTGATCGGTGTTACGATATGAATGGCGTCTAATTCGTTCACTTTTACCATATCATCAAAATTGGTAAATCTGAGTTCTTCAGGTATCCCAAGTTCGTCGCCGACTGCTTTTAAGGTGTTAGGATTCCTAGTACATATCGCCACCTTATCTACATCCGGATGATCGCAGTAAATTGATGCGAATTCTTTGCCGAACCCTAATCCAGCCACTCCGATATTTACTTTTTTCATAGAATTTCCTCCTTCGTCAGCTTATTAATAGTTTCCTTTGATATATCACCTTCCATAGGGCCAAATGCAGCAGTATTCAATGCTCCTGCAGCAGACGCCATCCTTATCACCTCACTCAAAGGTCTGCCTTCAATCAGTCCGCAAATGAAAGCCCCGTCAAAGCTGTCCCCAGCCCCTGTACTGTCAATCGCATTTATTTTATAGACCCCCGCGGAAATCATTTCTTTTCTGGTGTATACACTGCTTCCTTTTGACCCCTTTTTTATTACCAGGATGTCCATGTTTTTCATCTCAAAGCAAGCGCGAACTGCCGATTCCTCCGTTTTTTTACCTGTTAACATCATCAGTTCCTCTAGACCGGGAAGAAAAACATTTGTATAACTTAGAATTTCATTTACAATTTCAACTACTTGTTCATCTCCCATTAATTCCTTTCTTATATTAGGATCAAAAGAAATCTTAGCTCCAGCCTTTTTAGCCATTTTTACCGTTTTGAGAATTTCCTGTGCGAATTCCAGTTTAGCAAACAATGAGCATCCCATCACGTGGAAATAAATGGTATCTTTTAAGACCGCTTCATCAGGTGCTTTTGCCGCAACCGCCGGCGTATTTCCCAGATGAAAAATAAATTTTCTCGAGCCGTCCTCAAAGTATGTAACAAAAGCGCAGCCAGTGGAGTTTTCAGGGTCAATTAAAACCTGGCTAATATCTACCCCATCCTTTTCTAGTCGATCTAATATACATTTGCCAAAATCATCCCGGCCAACACCACTGATAATTCCGCATTTATGACCAAGCCTTGCAGCTGTGTCTATAAAGATTGCAGGAGCGCCACTGGGATAAGGGCCTTTAAAATAATCCGGTTTATAAAGTTCGCTGTTTTCATTTGTTCTCATGATTTCCACCAAGGTTTCACCCATTGTCCATATTTCTGCCACTTTATACCCTCCTAAAATTCAAATTCGTGTCGTAGATAAATCAGTGAATCGCGGATATATTTGTTCATTGTACTTTCGTCAGCGGCATTGCTTAAATCTCTCCATACTTTAATGTCACTGCCTACCTTCCCTCCTGAAAGCAAAAACGGCTCCATAACAACACCTTTGTTATAATGAATATCTCGAAGCGCACGACCAATATCCCGCCATGGCAATGACCCCATTCCCGGAAGCTTTCTGTTTGCTTCACCTACATGCAGGTGTCCTAGTTTATCTCCTGCTTTTCTTATTGCGTCTGGTATGTTATCTTCCTCTATATTCATATGAAACGTATCAAGAAGAAGATTGACGTTTTTGCTGCCAACGAGCTCGCAGTACTTAAGTGCTTCATCGCAGTCCGTCATGATGTATGTTTCATATCTGTTTAACACTTCCTGACAGCATTCAATATTCAGTTCTTCCGCGACTTTTGCCACTTCTTTCATAGAAGCAATGCTTCTCTCCCATGCTGCCGCTTTATCCGTTGTCTCAAAATCGCATGGCCAATAGGAATACATAGCTCCTACCAAAGACCGGGAATCAATTTTGTCCATTGCTTTCATGATATCGATTAAAAAACGTATACCGTTTTTTCTGATGGAAGGATCTTCCGAAGCAATATCATACTCTTTTGACGGACCTATATTAGATGTGATTGTAAGTCCCAGCTCTTGAGATGCTTTTTTTATTTCTGACAATTGATTTTCCGTCATCTCCGTCAGATGACCTGCTCCTACTTCGAGAATATCGAATCCTATATCTGCTACCTTTTTCATAGTTTCGATATAGTCGCATTTCCATTCGTTTCCCCAATACGAATATAGTGTTCCGAACTTCATTTTTTCCCTTCTTTCTTTATCGTGCTCGTGCACGTTTCTGTTTAAACAAACTATAGCATATTGAAAATTTATTGTAAATATATAATATATACAAGAATTCACTCGTTTTAATGTTAATATTGCACAATTATATTTTTAAAATAATATTTCAAAAAAAATTCTTATATTCAAATTAATAAGATAGACACGAGCACGATTTTATGATATTGTTTATTTAGTATAATTCACTGTCAAGGGGGATATTCTTATGTCAGTTACAATCAAGCAAATTGCCGAACTTGCTAACGTATCCAGAGGTACTGTTGACCGTGTTTTGAATAATCGCTCCGGAGTCAGTTCTTCAACAAGAGATAAGGTTCTAAAAATAGCAAACGAACTTCATTATCAACCGAATTTTTTGGCTAAGGCGTTAGTCAACAGTAAAGAAAACATAAAAATAGGTGTCATCCTGACACCTGATTACAATCCTTTTATCCATGAAGTCTTAAAAGGAATAGAGAATGCACAAGAGGAATTTAAAGCCTTTGGCCTTGAGGTCATAATAAAAATGATGGCTACTCTTGAAGCAGCTGAAGAACTTAAAATTATAAAAGAATTAGAGGATGCCGGAGTAAATGGTATGGCGGTATTTCCATTAGATCATCCTCAGATAGTATCTGTTTTGAATGAATTGATTGCAAAAGATATTGCTGTAGTCACATTTAATTCACGCGCCGACTCGGTAAATTCGATGTGCTTTATTGGACAGGATCACTACAAGGGTGGAAGAACCGCGGCCGGTTTGATATCAAAAATACTTTTACCTAATAGTGAGATAGGAATAATCATAAGTACCCCCAGCCTTACCTGTCATCAGGAAAGATTAAAAGGCTTTAAAAGCGTGTTGTCTGAAAAAAATTCAGATATACATATTGTTGATGTACAGACAAATCTGGACCGTAAAGAGGAAGCATTCCGAATTACATTGGAATACTGTAATCAATATCTTAATCTTTCCGGTATTTATATTACAGGTGGAGGTGTATCTGGCGTTACAAGTGCTCTGGAAGTTGCTGAACGTGATTCTGATGTCCGAATTGTATGTCATGACCTCATTCCAGACTCAGTAGAATTATTGAAAAAAGACAAAATTGATTTTGTATTAGGGCAGGAACCAACAACACAGGGGTATCAGATCGTCAAAACATTATTTGAATATTTAGTAAAAGATATACAACCGCCTAAACAGATTGATATACCTGTTACTATTTTTATTAACGAATCATTATAATATTGACATTTTAGCTGCACCAGGTTACAGGTATATACATTGGGAATTATAAGAAAATTATTCTTATTATTCCCAGTACCAGCAGATGCACGGGGTAAAACCAGTAAAAGAACCATTTGGAAAATGTCTTTCCACGTTCCATCCGTTTCCCATTATACAGCCGAACGATCACAGCTCCTGCGGCCAGGATGCCGATGGCAGACATCAGGGCATATACGAATCCGAGCAATATTCCAGGCAGATCAGTACCCGGACTGAAATTCATCAGTGCAAATAGTCCTGCTCCGATCAGATATGCATTTCTGATACGTTGTTTATCTCTTCCGGCACGGGCAAATAGTATTGTAAACAGCGGAGCTACGAGAGCCCAGTCGGAAAATAATGACAGAATAAACAGGCCGGCAACAGCAAAAATCTGAAAGAGATCATTTTTTATACCGTCCATGGCAAGAAGAATACAAAAACACAGGAACAGAGTGAAGATCATATTAAAACCACAGAATGATATAATTTTCTCTCCTGTATACACTTCTGAAAATGCAAGGCAGAAAGGAACCTCAGATATCAGTGCAAACACAGCCAGCCGCCGGGCATACTTGTTCTTTGACCGGGTGTAGTGATATCCTTCTACCAGAAAATAGCACATGACCGGTGCAGTAAAATATCCGATATCAACAAGCACCGTAAAAAGCAATGTTCCCGGATCCAGAAAGATATTGGCAATATGATTCAGGAGCATGGTGAACATTGCAATGTATTTGATCGCATCACGATTCATGTATCAGTCCCCCTATTCCCGTCAGGACCTGAATCAGTGATATCACTGCTATCATATTATCAGTCTGTCCGACATGAAATGAATCTGCCATATTGTAGATCAGGACAATAAGCCGACTGATCACCGCTGATACGATCATGATCCTGAGTTCTTTTGGAGCCAGTATATCACTTATACATACCTTCTTTCAAGTAAACGATTTCCTCACGGCCGCTAGATACACAACTCCGGCCAGCGGCATCGTCACCATCAGGGCCGGATAAAAGAGGCGGATATCTAATCCTCCATACAGTGCTCCGCCGATCATCGGACCAAGCGTCATCCCCAGATCCACTCCGATATAATATGTGCTGTTTGCAAGTCCTCTCTTCGCTCTGCCCGCAAGCAGCATTGCCGTAGACTGACACACTGAGCTCATGATGCCGTATCCGCCGGCCAGAAAGACAGATGCCAGCATCATCATAATATTATTCCGCATTCCGGCAAGAAGAAGAATAGCGAGTAGCTCACATATGCAGCTCGAAAGCAGAAACACGCGAAACGGCAGTTTATCGAACAGATTGCGCAGCGTCAGTCTCAGCACGATCAGGACAATAGCATAAGTTGGAAAAAACATACTTACTGTAACAGGCAGATTCTGGACTTCCGCATATGTCACGAGAAAGGACTGTGTCGCACAGTACGGAATCGCAAAAAGCATAATAATAAACGCAATCGGAAGCACTTTTACGTCTACGACCTGCAGACGCGGTTTGACGGTAATCTCTCCTGCCGGTTTTATATTCTCGGTTTTCTCCGTCTGCACAGGATTGCCCTTATCTTTTATAAACTGTATGACAATAATGATAGCGATTGAAAATACAAGAGCAATGCAGAAAGCTATCCGGTATCCGAACCGCTGATACACACTGACGCCGATCGCCGGAGCCACTGCCATCCCCAATGCATTCATGGTCCCATAAACTCCCATGCCGGAGCCGATTTTCTCTTTCGGCAGCATATTCGACATCCATGTAGCCATACACACCGAGCAACAGGCAAAGCCGATGCCATTGATGATCCTTGCCGTCACTACGACTGCTTCATTCGGCGCCAGGATATATCCGATACATGCCAATGACATGAATACCGCTCCGATAAGAGATACTTTGTATTTGCTGAGCCTGTCCGCCAGATTTCCGGCAAATGGCCTGCAGAACAATGAGCACAGGTTCATCAGACCGCCCACAAAGCCCATCACTGCGGCGGATCCTCCGATACTTTCTGTAAATCCCGTGATCAGCGGCGTCACCAGCATCGGGCTTGACATATAAAAGAATGTAGCCGCGAGCACAAGTATAATATCTTTCGAGTACATATTCCGTTTCATTAATCATCATCCCGTCCGTTAACATGATCCTGTCTTATTATACGCACAAAATGTGTAAAACGATACCATAGACACAGGACATTGTCTGTTTTATAATATCCATTATACACGCAATAAAGCAGAATAACACGAGATAAAAAGGGGATTATATATATGCAGTATACAGCACCGCACTATTATAAAGAATTTCACTGTACTGGCGGAGACTGCCCGGACACATGCTGCGCGGGATGGCAAATTCAGATCGATCCGTCTTCACTGAAAAAGTATAAAAGAATAAAAGGAGCGCTTGGTAATCGACTGAAAAACGAAATCAACTGGAAAGGATCCTGCTTCCGGCAATATAGCGGCCGCTGTGCCTTTCTGAACGACGAAGATCTCTGCGATCTGTATCTGGAAGGAGGAGGCGAGAAAGCATTCTGCCGCACCTGCCGTACATATCCGCGCCACATTGAGGAGTTTGAGGGGCTGCGAGAGATTTCTCTCTCCCTCTCCTGCCCTGTTGCTGCAGAACTTATACTGAACTGTCGGGAACCTGTTCGTTTTCTTCACGCGGAAAACCCGGACAGAGAAGAATCCTATGATGAATTCGACTTTTTCCTGTTCACAAAGCTGATGGATACAAGGAGCCTCATCTTCAGGATCCTGCAGGACAGGAGCCGTCCGATCAAACTGCGTGTTTTCATTATTCTGGCTCTTGCTCATGATCTGCAGGAACGGATTGACAGGAACGCTCTGTATGACGTTGATAATCTGCTGGAAAGATATTCATCTGAAATTACCTGGAGCTGGTTTGAAAACCGTCTTCTGCAATTGAATCAGACAGACGGCCGGAATGAGAAAAGGGGAAAGACTATGCAGAGTCTTTTCTCCCTCTTTGATCATCTGGAAGTTCTCCGCGAGGACTGGACGTCATATTTGAACAATGCCTGCAAAATACTGGAAAACGCCCCGGTTTCTGATGAAGAAACAGAGCGTTGTTTTCATAAGCTGTTTTCAGATACTGCTGCAGAACAGCTTCTTGTCTACTTCGTGTTTACATATTTCTGCGGCGCAGTCTATAACGGTAATGCTTACGGCAAGATAAAGTTCTCTATAGCCAGTATGATACTGATCCGTGAGCTCACTAGAGCCGAATGGCTGGCATCCGGAGATATACAGGCCGCTGCATCAGAAAAAGCCGGACCTGATATTAATAGTTCTGCTTTCATCAGAACCGCATGCCGCTATGCCCGGGAAGTAGAACATTCAGACTATAACAAGACCACAATGGAGCGTCTGCTTAGTGACAATGTTTTATTTGGATTAGAAGAACTTTTTTCAGTTCTTTAAAAGATTACCGAATTCAGAATTTAGTGCCTGCCGAGCTGCCAGAATGCAACCGCACTTGCAGCGGCCACATTCAACGAGTCTACTCCGTGATACATAGGGATCTTTACTGTATAATCGCATATGCTGATAGTTTCGGGCAAGAGCCCATCTCCTTCGGTTCCCAATATAACCGCCAGCTTTTTCTGTGCGCAGACATCCGGATGATCGATGTTGACGGAACAGTCACTTAGCGCCATAGCAGCTGTGTGAAAGCCTTGTTTATGCAGGAAAGCGATTCCTTCCTTTGGCCAGGATCCCGTCTCTTCCGGGTTAATGAAAGTCCATGGAATCTGAAACACTGTTCCCATGCTCACACGGATCGCACGACGGTAAAGAGGGTTGCTGCAGCCCGGAGTCAGCAGTACCGCATCCATATTAAGGGCTGCAGCAGACCGCATGATCGCGCCTACATTAGTCGGATTCATGACATTTTCAAGAACCGCAATCCTTGAGGCACCCCTGCAGATTTCCTCAACCGACGGAAGCGGTTTCCTGTGCATGGCGCAAAGCATGCCGCGTGTCAATTTAAATCCGGTAAGCTTTGTCAGCACGTCAAATTCGGCAGTATATACCGGAATATCCTGACAGCGCCGTATGATTTCTCTGCCTTCTCCTTTAACATGTCTTTCTTCTGTAAGTATAGAGACCGGTTCATAACCCGCATCAAGTGCCCGTTCGATCACTTTCGGACTTTCAGCAATAAAGAGACCGTCCTGCGGCCGGTCTCTGTTCAGAAGCTGCGCTTCAGTAAGCCTGGCGTATACGTCAAGCGCGGGTGAGTCAAAATCAGTAATTTCAACAATATGATTCATTTTTCGATTACATAAGATGTGAAGCAACGGCCCACACAATCGCGATGACAAGAACAACGGTAATCACAATGCCCCAGAATTTGGCACTGTTCTTCTGTAGTTTTTCTTTTTCTCTCAGTTCTTCAAGTTCGTTTTTGGGATCTTTCATTTTTTCTCCTTTCGTTTTCCACCTTATATGCGGTATTTTTATTTTTCTTTTTCAGGATCTCTTCCTCTGAGTCTCAGATAATAAAATCTGAGCTTTTCTACAAGAACCGTCAGATATCTCAGTACAGGTTCTGTTGCTATAGCAAATACTATGAACAGCATAATACATTCCATCGTCATGCCTGTGATGGCGAACAGATTGTTTAAGAAGATACTGCAGAACAACAGACCTGCAATACATCCGGCCAGTATACCGACACGGATTTTATTCATCGGCGCACTGATCTTATACAGAATCATGAAGCCGACAATAGCCAGCAGCATAGTCGCCGCCGTGGAAATATCCGTCGAATCTACTCCAAATGTACGGCCGAAAATGACCAGAGCGCCCACTGCAAGCGCATCTGTGATCGCTGCCGGAAGCGCTTTCAGGAACACATTCGTAAGAAAGTGTCCTTTGATCCTGTTCTTATTTGGCTCAAGCGCGAGAAAGAATGCAGGCACACCGATAGTAAACATACTGATCAGAGAGATCTGTGACGGTTCCAGCGGATAAGTAAACATAAACACAACCGAAATCAGGCTCAGCAGGAAAGAGAATATATTCTTCACAAGGAACAGACTCGCCGAACGCTGAATATTATTAACTACTCTCCTGCCCTCTAATACGACTTCGGGCATACAGGAAAAGTCTGATTCCAGAAGAACGAGCTGCGATGCCTGCGCCGCCGCATCGCTTCCTGACGCCATGGCGATACTGCAATCCGCATCTTTCAGCGCGAGCACATCATTGACTCCGTCTCCGGTCATGGCAACCGTATGTCCGGCTTCTTTCAATATTCGGACAAACTTGCGTTTCTGACTAGGGGTTACACGCCCGAATACTGTATTTTTGAGTACGGCTTTGCGCAGATCCTGTTCATCTTCAAGCTCAGAAGCATCTACATATCTATCCGCATTTTTGATTCCGGCCTGTTTTGCCACCTTTGACACCGTAACAGGATTATCTCCCGAGATGACTTTGACTTCTACCCCCTGCTCGGCAAAATATTCAAAAGTCTCTTTTGCCGCTTCCCGGATGGGATTTGCCAGAAGGACGAATCCGAGCGGAGTAATTCCGTGATCTAAAGGTTTACCGTCTACTTCCTCATCATAGGAGCCGAACACAAGCACACGTGCTCCTGTGGAGGCATGCTCCGTAATTTCTTCTGCATAGTCACCGTATTTTTCTTTCAGGACGAACTCCGGGGCTCCAAGCACATAGGCGCCGTCCTCGAAAGTAACGCTGCTGTATTTTGTAGCGGAAGAAAAGCCGGTCTTGGATACAGCTTTCTTTCCGGAACCTTTTGTGAAGTATTCTTTTATAGCGGCCATGGTGATATTATCTTTAGTCATGGCAGCGGCAAAATCTCCGATCATAGTGCGGAGCGGATCCATTGTGTCGGAATCGTATTCATCTGTCTCGATCACGCCCTGCACTTTCATGGTATTCTCCGTGATCGTTCCGGTCTTATCAACGCAGAGCACATCTACCCGTGCCAGCGTCTCGATGCATTTCATATCATGAAGCAGGACTTTCTTCTGCGCAAGCCTTACAGAGCTGACTGCAAGCGCCACACTGGCCAGCAGATACAAGCCTTCCGGGATCATACCGATTACGGCTGCGATCATGGATGTCACGCTCTCTCGGAACCCGTCATCCTGTAAAAAATATGCCTGTCCAAACAGGATAAGCCCAATCGGGATAATAGCAACACCGACCCATTTCACCAGTTTGTCGAGAGAGCGGATCATCTCGGACTGTTCGCCGGTCTGCATCTGTTTTGCCTGCAATGTCAGTTTGGAAATATAGGAATCTTCACCAACCCGGTCCAGTCTGGCATGACATTGTCCGGATACAATAAAGCTTCCGGACATGAGCTTGTCGCCTCTGCGTTTTGTAATCTCGTCCGCTTCTCCGGTCAGAAGCGATTCGTTTACCTGTACCTCACCTGCGCTTACAACAGCATCTGCGCAGACCTGATTTCCAGCTTTAAATATGACGATATCATCAATTACCAGCTCCTCTGCCTCTATAACAGACTTCTTTCCGTCACGCACGACTGTAGCGTGAGGCGCGTTCAGCATAGTAAGCTTGTCCAGCACCTGTTTAGCACGAATCTCCTGTACAATACCGATCAGTGTGTTAGCGATAATGACCGGCAGGAAAGTCAGATCCCTGAAAGAGCCGACCAGAATCAGTAAGATTGCCAAAATGACGAAGATCAGGTTGAAATATGTAAAAACATTTTCATGTATGATCTCTTTCGTTGTTTTGGACGGAGGTTCTACAGAGCGGTTGACCCAGCCGTGCAGCCGGTGCTCCTGTACCTGCTGACTGGTAAGCCCTTTTTTGTATTCGGGGTCATAGCGCGTTGTAGGTATCCTCCTGTCCTTTTTTTCTTCTGTCTGTACTGGTCTTCTCCTTGGCATGTTTTTAGGCATTATTCTTCCTTCTTGTATAAATGCCGGATTATCACAGCGGACAATCCGTGCATTTTAATCTACATTTGTGTTATCTTGTATTTCATCCGGCTTCTTTTCTTCCTTCGGAAGTTCTTTCTGAGTCAGGATCCTCATGAATTCTTCACCGGTGATTGTTTCTTTTTCATACAGATATTTTGCGAGTTCATGAAGTTTTCCCTGATTATCTTTTAAAAGCTTCATACTTTTATCATACGCTTCTTTTACCGTATCGACAACCATATCGTCAATGACTGTTGCTGTCTCCGGCGAACAACTTAAACTGCTGTCACCGCCAAGATACGGATTTACCTGAGTTTCAAGCGCCACCATACCGAACTTGTCACTCATACCGTAACGTGTGATCATAGCACGGGCCAGCTTAGTCGCCTGTTCGATATCGTTAGACGCTCCTGTAGTAATGGAACCGAATACCAGCTCCTCTGCACAGCGCCCTCCTGTCAGAGTTGCAATCTTGTTTGCAAGCTCTTCTTTTGACATCAGGTTTCTCTCTTCCTCATCTACCTGCATGGTATATCCCAGCGCTCCCGACGTCCTTGGTATGATCGTGATCTTCGTGACAGGTGCGGAATTTGTCTGAAGGGCAGCCACAAGTGCATGCCCAATCTCATGATATGCCACGATCAGTTTTTCTTTTGTGGACAGAACTTTGTTTTTCTTCTGATACCCCGCAATTACAACCTCGATGCTCTCTTCAAGATCAGACTGGGTTACAAACTTACGGTTCTCACGTACAGCTCTAAGAGCAGCCTCATTTACCATGTTAGCCAGTTCTGCGCCGGAAGCTCCCGACGCTGCTCTTGCGATAGCACCGAAATCAACGTCATCTCCCACTTTGATTTTCTTGGCGTGGACTTTCAGAATTTCTTCTCTGCCTTTCAGATCCGGCAGTTCCACCGGAATTCTCCGGTCAAATCTTCCCGGACGAAGCAGAGCCGGATCCAGCGTATCCGGACGGTTTGTCGCCGCGAGAATTACGACACCTTTAGACGCATCGAATCCGTCCATCTCGGTCAGCAGCTGGTTCAAGGTCTGCTCGCGCTCGTCATTTCCGGCAAATCCCTGGCTGTCACGTTTCTTTCCTATCGTATCAATCTCATCAATAAATACAATACACGGCGCTTTTTCATTCGCCTGCTTAAACAGGTCGCGGACTTTTGAAGCTCCCATGCCGACAAACATTTCTACAAATTCAGATCCGGAAATTGAGAAAAACGGAACTCCTGCCTCTCCGGCAACAGCCTTTGCAAGCAGTGTCTTGCCGGTACCCGGAGGCCCTACAAGAAGCGCCCCTTTCGGACAGATCGCACCGATCTCCTGATATTTCTGCGGATTATGCAGAAAATCAACAATCTCCGTCAGAAGCTCTTTTGCCTCATCCTCTCCCGCTACATCGTTAAAGGTGATTCCGGTCTGCGACTGGACATACATCTTGGCATTGCTCTTTCCGAACTGCATAAACGGACCGCCATCAGCTCCTCCGCCCATTTTCTTCATGAGCTGTCTTGAAAGAATCTGTCCGATAATGATAAAAACGACAATCGGGATCACGAGCGAGAGCAGCATGCTTAAAAACGGATTCATCTGTTCCTCTGCCACCCGGCCGAATTCACAGCCGGACGCCTGCAGCCTGTTGACAAGATCCGGGTCTTCGAATCTTGTCGTCTCGTACTGCACCGGAGTTTCACTTTTATCAGTAAAGTAAATTGTCTCCCCCTCCAGCTGCACTTTCGATACTTGTTTTTCTTCGACCATATTGAGGAATGTACCATAATCCACTTCCTCAATATGGTTCCTTGTCATCATTGGAAAAATGAAAAAGTTAAATACGAGCAGCACAGCCAGCACGATCAGATAATAAACGATCAATGGTTTTTTTGGCTTCTGTACCTGTTTCATTCAATAATCTCCTTATTTTTTCCTTCTGAACAGAAGGCGGATTCCTTTCATTGCCTGAATGATCGGAATGTTTGCTGCAGCCAATCCGTATACGATAAGAAGCTGCGTCAGTGTAAGTGTCTGTACTTTAAACATATTGTGAAGTCCCGGTATCATGACAACTGCTGTTATCAGTATAATTCCGAGAACAAAAGCGCCGATCAGGAACTTATTGTTCACTACTTTGCGTGTAAATACAACCGGTCTGTCAGACTTACAGTTAAATCCGTGGAACAGTCGTGCGGAACATAATGTTGCAAATGCCATTGTGCTGCCCAGCAGTTCGTTGCTGCCATGGTATCCGATCATAAATGCGATCATTGTTGTCACCGCAATTGACAGACCTTCTGTACCGATCTTGATCAGGAAATCTTTTGTCAGGATCGATTCGTTCATCGGTCTTGGCTTCTCATTCATGACATCTTCAGAGCCGGGCTCCAGACCAAGCGCGATAGCCGGGAGGCTGTCTGTCAGCAGATTGATAAACAGCAGGTGTACCGGTGCGAACGGTACCGGCAGCGCCATGATCGATGCATAGAGTACTGCAAGGATCGCGCCGAAGTTGCCGGAAAGCAGGAACTGGATAGCCGCTTTGATGTTGCGGTATATGTTTCGTCCGTTTTCAACTGCTTTTACAATTGTGGCAAAGTTGTCATCTGTCAGTACCATTGCAGCGGCATCTTTGGACACTTCGCTTCCGGTGATTCCCATCGCCACTCCAATGTCCGCCTGTTTCAGCGCCGGAGCATCATTAACGCCGTCTCCGGTCATTGAAACGATATTGCCTTTATCCTGCCATGCGCGTACAATACGGATCTTGTGCTCCGGTGAAACGCGGGCATAGACAGAAATACCTTCCACAAAATCTTTCAGTTCTTCGTCAGACATTTTATCAATCTCTGCACCTTCACAGGCCTCAGATTCATTTTCCAGAATACCGATACGTTTTGCAATTGCAGCCGCGGTTACTTTATGATCACCTGTGATCATGATCGGACGGATGCCTGCTTTCTTACATTCCGCGACAGCGGCTTTGGACTCTTCACGCGGCGGATCCATCATGGCGATCAGACCGATAAATGTAAGATCATATTCATCATCAAGGGTCAGTTCTTCCTCATCTGACACAACCTTATATCCGAATGCCAGCACACGGAGTCCTTCCCTTGAGAACCTCTGGTTCTGATCTTCAATATTTTTACGGTCAGTATCCGTCAGCGGACGTACTTCCTCCCCGATCTGGATCTGCGTCATGCGGTCAAGGAGAACATCCACAGCCCCCTTGATTACCATGGTCGGCACACCTTCCATAGTATGTTTTGTTGACATAAGCTTTCTGTCGCTGTCAAACGGATTTTCGCTTTCACGCGGATACTTTGCGCGGACCGCCTCAGGATCGAGCCCCAGCTTGCTTCCCAGATTGATCAGGGCAGTCTCCGTAGGATCTCCGATCTCCACACCGTCGGTATTTTTAGAGTCATTGCAGAGCATGCTGCTGATGAGCAGACGGCTCTGTGAGGGGTCATTGATGTCTACATCCTCAGCTTTGATACATTTTTCGTCTACATAGTAGTCTTCTACCGTCATCTTATTCTGTGTCAGTGTACCTGTCTTATCAGAACAAATAACAGATACGCTTCCGAGCCCTTCCACAGCCTGAAGCTTACGCATAATGGCATGCTCTTTTGCCATCTTCTGTGTACCGAATGAAAGCACGATTGTTACGATAGAGCTTAAAGCCTCCGGAATTGCGGCAACCGCCAGAGCAACTGCAAACAGGAATGCATCTCCGATGTTATCTCCCCTGAATATACTGATTCCGAACAAAATTGCACAGAATACCAGGATCAGGATTGAAAGTTTCTGACCGAACTGATCCAGATTAACCTGAAGCGGAGTTCTTTTCTCAGAAGTTGTCTTGAGGAGGCTTGCAATCTTTCCCACCTCAGTTTCCATACCAATGCCTGTTACAACAAAGGCGCCTCGTCCGTATGTCACAAAGCTTCCGGAATATACCATATTGATGCGGTCACCAAGCGGAACTTCATCTTCCTTAATGATATCCGTCGTCTTTTCGACGCCAAGGCTTTCTCCTGTCAGCGCACTCTCGTCCACTTTCAGACTGGCACATTCTGTGAGACGGCCGTCTGCCGGGATGTAGTCTCCTGCATCCAGCATCACGATATCGCCCACGGTTACTTCCGACGATGGTATCTGTACTACATTGCCGCACCGAAGCACTTTTGCTTCCGGTCCGGACAGCTTTTTCAGACTGGCAAGCGACTGCTCGGCTTTGATCGTCTGGACTGTTCCCAAAATTGCGTTCATGGTGATTACGATTAAAATAACGATTGCACTCTCTACATCCCCCATAAATCCGGATGCGATCGCAGCGATGATCAGGATAATGACAAGGAAGTCCTTGTACTGCTCGAGAAAGATCTGGAGGGTTGTCTTCTTTTTCCCTTCAACCAGCTCATTCGGACCATATTTTTCCTGATGCTCCAATACCTGTTCTTCGGTGAGAGGCTCCAGAGTTCCATTGACCTGCATGATCGTCTCTTCACCGGTTAATTGATAATACTGTTTCATCTTTGTCTCTCCTCCTGTAACTGTGCGGTGCAATAAAAAATGAGACTTCTATTGCACGACGTTGTTATGTAATGCAATAAAAGTCTCACCATTTAATCGCGATACGGACGGCTTAGCCATCGTACTGACGATATCGCAAACGCTTAACGCAAGCGCCAGTTACTCCCTTTTACCAAAATATAATATAAAGGAATTTTCCGGAAGTGTCAACGCTTTTTACCGTTTTTTCACAATATTACAGTAACAGTTCAGCTATCTGATGTGCGGGCTGAACTGTAGGATAATCCTTAAACGATACCCTGTGCCTCCATAGCGTCTACAACCTTTTCAAATCCGGCGATGTTAGCGCCTACTACATAGTTGCCCTTGAAGCCGTATCTCTCAGCCGCATCAGATGCATTGTGGCAGATATTTACCATGATGTCTTTCAGTTTAGCATCAACTTCCTCGAATGACCAGCTCAGACGTTCGCTGTTCTGTGACATCTCAAGAGCAGATGTAGCAACGCCGCCTGCGTTTGCAGCCTTACCAGGAGCAAAGAGAACGCCGTGCTGCTGCAGATACTCTGTAGCCTCGATCGTAGTCGGCATGTTAGCGCCCTCTGCTACTACCTGGCATCCGTTCTCAACGAGCATTTTCGCATCGTCAAGAAGCAGTTCGTTCTGAGTTGCACACGGAAGAGCAACGTCAACTTTGACAGACCATACGCCTCTTCCCTCATGATATTCTGAATTCGGACGATATTTCTTATACTCTGTCAGTCTCGCACGATTTACTTCTTTGATCTCTTTGAGCGCTGCAACATCGATTCCGTCCGGATCATATACCCATCCGTTGGAGTCGCTTACTGTAACAACCTTAGCGCCCAGCTGCTGAGCTTTCTCTGTCGCATAGATTGCAACGTTTCCGGAACCGGATACTGCAACAGTCTTTCCAGCAAGCTCCATACCGTTGAGCTTCATCATTTCATCTGTGAAATACAGAAGTCCGTATCCTGTAGCCTCCGTACGTGCAAGGGATCCGCCGTAGGAAAGTCCTTTTCCTGTGAGAACACCCTCGTATACGCCGCGGATTCTCTTATACTGACCGAACATATATCCGATCTCTCTTGCGCCTGTTCCGATATCACCGGCCGGAACATCGGTATCAGCGCCGATATGTTTGCAGAGCTCTGTCATAAAGCTCTGGCAGAATGCCATGATCTCTCTGTCTGATTTGCCCTTCGGATCGAAGTCAGAACCACCTTTTCCTCCGCCGATCGGGAGTCCTGTCAGCGAGTTTTTGAATACCTGCTCAAATCCAAGGAATTTGATGATACCAAGATTTACTGACGGGTGAAGACGAAGTCCTCCTTTGTAAGGTCCGATCGCACTGTTAAACTGTACACGGTATCCTGTGTTTACATGAGCCTGTCCGTTGTCGTCTACCCACGGCACACGGAACTTAATCTGTCTCTCGGGTTCTGTCAGTCTCTCAAGAAGCGCTTCCTTGCGGTACTTCTCCTCATTTGCTTCGATCACCGGGCGGAGAGACTCAAGAACTTCTTTCACTGCCTGATGAAATTCCGGCTCTGCCGGGTTCTTCTTTACGACAAGATCAATTACCTCATCAACGTAAGACATCTTAAACAACCTCCTAAAATAAAAATTGCGGTCAGACAGAGCTGGCCGCATCTCAGACATCTTTGTCTACTTGTATATTTTATAAAGAAAATGAATTAATGTCAATTAAAACATTCAGTAATTTGCAGTTTTATCACTTTATCTCGATGAAATTGCAGGAAAACAATCTGGTATATTGCAATATGTATTTCCGCCCCTCATTCTTTCATCCGAAAATACGGATATGATGTTATGGTAATGTAAAAACAGGATATCAAATCAATGATATCCTGTTTAACGTGCACTTATTAATTATATTTACGTTTTCTAGCAGCTTCAGATTTCTTCTTACGTCTTACGCTTGGCTTTTCATAGTGTTCTCTCTTGCGGATTTCCTGCTGAATGCCAGCTTTAGCGCAGTTTCTTTTGAATCTGCGTAAAGCGCTGTCTAACGTCTCGTTTTCTTTAACGATTACATTTGACATAGTCTCACACCTTACCTCCCCTCCAGCCTTGTATTGTGCATAATACGACTGATCGGGTATTTTTATTGCACTAACAAAGATTATATCATATTTTTCCCATGCGTCAACTGTTTTCGGCTAAAAACTCGGAAAACGTCGCAAATACGCTGGTTTTTATCTTTCTGCGCGCTATCTGATCTGTGATTCCAGCACTTCTGCAGCTTTCGCAAGCGCGTCCGGGATGCCTGCCGGATTCTTTCCGCCAGCCTGCGCCATGTTCGGACGGCCGCCTCCGCCTCCGCCCACGCATCCGGCGATCGCTTTCACCAGGTTTCCTGCATGTGCGCCCTGCTTCACTGCGCCGTCTGTGGCTGTTGCCATCAGACTTACCTTTCCATCGTTTCCGGAAGCGAGGACAACCACACCTTCGCCCATTTTTGCTTTGAACTGATCGCCCAGATCACGCAGTCCGTTCATATCAATGCCGTCCAGCTGAGCCGCAAGCAGTTTCACACCTTTAACTTCCTTCACCTGATCCATCACATCTCCGGCAGCATCCTGAGCCATTTTATTTTTCAGGCTTTCAACTTCACTGTGAAGAGTTTTATTCTCCGCCAGCATATGTGTAATCTTGTCAGCAAGATTTTCCGGCGTTGCTTTCAGAAGATGGGATGCATTTTTCAGCGTTTCTTCCACCTGAGCATAATACTTCATCAGGCCGTCGGAAGTCAGAGCCTCAATTCGCCGCACGCCGGCAGCCACGCCGCTCTCAGAGATAATCTTGAAAGCCATGATCTCTGATGTATTCTTTACATGCGTACCGCCGCAGAACTCGACAGAGAAACCGCCCATATTGACAACACGTACAATATCGCCGTATTTTTCTCCGAACAGTGCCTGGGCGCCGGTCTTTTTTGCTTCCTCGATAGGCATGTTTTTCACAATAACATCCAGACCTTTTGAAATCTGGTCATTTACCATGTTTTCAACTTTTTTCAGTTCTTCTG
>DWYB01000002.1 GCA_019118885.1 Candidatus Mediterraneibacter surreyensis
GGAGGTAACGTCATGGACTTATCAAACTTAAGACCGGCAGACGGTTCTAAACAGAGTGATAATTTCAGAAGAGGCCGTGGACATGGTTCAGGAAACGGTAAGACAGCCGGCAAAGGCCACAAAGGACAGAAAGCCCGTTCAGGTGCTACAAGACCTGGATTTGAAGGTGGTCAGATGCCTTTATACAGAAGAATTCCGAAGAGAGGATTCACAAACAGAAACTCTAAGACGATCGTGGCGATCAATCTGGGAGCACTCGAGAGATTCGAGGACGGCGCTACAGTATCAGTCGATACACTGATTGAGAGCGGTATTGTGAAAAACCCGAGAGACGGGGTTAAAATTCTTGGAAATGGAGAGTTAACTAAGAAGCTTACAGTTCAGGCAAATGCATTCAGTGCAAAAGCCGCTGAGAAGATTGAAGCACTTGGTGGAAAAGCAGAGGTGATCTAATGCTTAAAACAGTACGGAGAGCATTTCAGATTGAAGACATCAGAAAGCGCATTTTCTATACATTTGCAATGCTTATCGTTGTAAGACTTGGATCACAGCTGCCGACGCCGGGAGTAGATCCAACTTTCGTTCAGGAATTTTTTGAACAGCAGACCGGTGACGCATTCAATTTCTTTGAAGCGTTCACCGGCGGTTCATTTACAAACTTTTCTGTTTTTGCGTTGAGCATTACGCCGTATATCACATCGTCTATTATCATGCAGCTTCTTACCATCGCTATTCCGAAGCTTGAGGAAATGCAGAAAGAAGGCGAGGAAGGAAGAAAGAAGATTGCTGCGATCACAAGATATGTGACTGTAGGACTTGCGTTGATCGAATCTACAGCTCTGGCAGTAGGGCTCGGACGTCAGGGACTTCTTGAGAATTACAGTTTTGTCGATTGTGCAATTGTTGTATGTACACTGACTGCAGGAAGTGCATTCCTGATGTGGATCGGTGAACGTATTACGGAAAACGGAGTTGGAAACGGTATTTCCATCGTACTTCTGATCAATATTCTTTCCCGTCTTCCGCAGGATTTCGCAAGGCTGTATACTCAGTTTGTTGCAGGAAAAAAGATTGCCCAGGCCGGTCTGGCGGCACTGGTTATTCTGGCTGTCATACTTGCAGTCGTGATCTTCGTTGTTATTCTTCAGAGCGGCGAGAGAAGGATTGCGGTTCAGTATTCCAAGAAAGTACAGGGCAGGAAAATGTACGGCGGACAGTCAACACATATTCCGCTCCGCGTAAATACAGCCGGAGTTATCCCGGTTATCTTCGCATCTTCCCTGATGCAGACGCCGATCGTTATCGCTCAGTTCGTCGGCGCCGGCAACGGAACAGGCATCGGGAGCCAGATACTTGCAGGTATGAATTCCAATAACTGGTGTGATCCGGAACATCCGATCTATTCGATCGGACTTGTGATCTACATCCTGCTCACTATATTCTTTGCATATTTTTATACATCCATCACATTTAATCCGTTGGAGATCGCAAACAATATGAAGAAGAGCGGCGGGTTTATACCGGGCATTCGTCCGGGAAAACCGACTGTGGAGTATCTGCAGAAGATTTTGAATTACATTATTTTCATAGGCGCATGCGGTCTGATCATCGTGCAGGTGATCCCATACTTCTTTAACGGCGTATTCGGGGCAAATGTTTCTTTCGGCGGAACATCCCTGATCATCATTGTCGGCGTTGTGCTTGACACAATAAAGAAGATTGAGTCGCAGATGCTTGTGAGAAATTATACAGGATTTTTAAACAACAAGGGAAGTAATATGAGTAACAGCTTCCTGGGATATTAAGCCATGCCAAGCTCGCCTTGTTTTACTCGAAAAAAGAGTGAAATATCGCGGGCTCATGGCTTATTATGAGCAAAAGAGCGGCATAGCCGCGAGGAGCACGTAAGTGCGGTTTTGCGAATGCGCTCACCGAGTGTTGTAATATACACAATTAATAAAAGGATCGGAGGTAAGATTATGAAGATTATCATGCTTGGAGCACCGGGTGCAGGAAAAGGAACTCAGGCAAAGAAGATTGCGGAGAAATATTCAATCCCGCACATCTCCACAGGAGACATTTTCCGTGCTAACATCAAGAATGGTACAGAGCTTGGTAAGAAGGCTAAGACCTACATGGATCAGGGACTGCTTGTACCGGACGAGCTGGTTGTAGATCTGGTTGTGGACAGAGTACAGCAGAATGACTGCGCGAACGGATATGTGCTTGACGGTTTCCCGCGCACAATTCCGCAGGCAGAGGCTCTTGACAAGGCTCTTTCAGAGATGGGCCAGAAGATGGACTATGCGATCAATGTGGAAGTGCCGGATGAGAATATTGTGAACCGCATGGGCGGAAGAAGAGCATGTGTGGACTGCGGAGCTACGTATCATGTAGTATATGCGCCTACAAAAGTAGAAGGTGTCTGCGATAAATGCGGCGGAAGTCTTATTCTTAGGGATGATGACAAACCGGAGACAGTACAGAAGAGACTCGGAGTGTATCACGAGCAGACACAGCCTCTGATCGATTATTATACACAGGCCGGCATTCTCAGAGAAGTGGACGGTACAGTTGACATTGATGATGTATTTGCGGCAATCGTCAATATTCTCGGAGAGTAAAACGGAATGAAACTGGAACCGGGGATGCTTGCCATATCAAAGGCGGGACATGATAAAGATCGGATCTATGTGATTATCCGCACAGAAGATAAGTATGTATATGTGGCGGACGGGGAGTTAAGACCCCTCCGCCATATGAAGCGTAAAAATGCCGGACATCTTCAGCCTGTCCTGAAGATGCGGCTTGAGGGAGAGCCAGACGATGAGGCTGTCCGCAGTCTGATAAGTAGATATACCCGACAGGGGGGGAAAGGTTTAGGAACGGGAGCCGGAGGGCTCTGATTTGCAGGAGGATTAAATATGTCAAAAGCTGACGTGATTGAAATCGAGGGAGTTGTAGTAGAAAAGCTTCCGAACGCAATGTTTAAGGTAGAGCTGGAGAATGGACACATCGTACTTGCCCACATCAGTGGAAAGCTGAGAATGAACTTTATCAAGATTCTCCCGGGCGATAAGGTTACGCTGGAAATGTCTCCATACGATCTCAGCAAAGGAAGAATTATCTGGAGAGATAAATAAGCCGGAACTTCCTTACAAAACTTCTATAGAAAAAGAAAATTAGTTATTGACTTTGAAAAGTATTTGATGCTATACTATGAAATGGTCACTTTTGGGGTGGTGTGCCCGAAAATGGCCGGAAAATGTAGGCAAAGCACATAAGGGAAGGAGGATTTGACATGAAAGTTAGATCATCAGTAAAACCAATTTGTGAAAAATGCAAGATCATTAAAAGAAAAGGAAGCATCAGAGTAATCTGTGAGAATCCGAAACACAAACAGCGTCAAGGCTAGAACACTTAGTGAAAGCAAGCTGTTAAGCGCAGCTTGAACTTAGTGGGATGCCTGTTCGGCGAACTTGGCGAGGTATTATCGAGCTTAGTGAGGCGAACGTCCGTATTGTATTCGGATTTTGATTAAGGCGGCTGACAGCGCGACACACCAGGTAGTGTGTAGAGCTGTTTAATATACAGTAAGGATACACCGCATCTGTACACAGGTACCGCAGAGCGGGTGGTCTGGCATTTCTGTATATTGCTTCTAATACCCGGCGTTTGCATTGGCGGAACATTTAGAAAAATCCGTGCCGGGAAAGGGCGTGGGTAACTGACACGCCTGGGCTGGGATATCGGGAGAATGATACCCCGGTAGGATGCACGACACCAAGTGACAGAAATAATTTCTGTACCGCATCCGCAGCCTCAGTTAAAGTAGATATCAACAAAGAAAATGGAGGAAAGACACATGGCTCGTATTGCAGGTGTAGACTTACCAAGAGACAAACGTGTAGAAATCGGTCTGACTTATATCTACGGAATC
>DWYB01000040.1 GCA_019118885.1 Candidatus Mediterraneibacter surreyensis
AATGTACGAGACAGGTCTGACAAATATAATGACAGAAATGATGGACTGCTTTTGTGACAATGCCACCTTGCGAGAACAGTATGTATTTCAAGGCATAGCCAGTCTGTATTGACTATATATAGAGAATACCCCTGAAAAAAAGTCTTGTAAAGAGATAGAGAGATAGTTTGCGTTTTTTTACGTAATCAGTTTACCAGAAACGATATGGGGATGTAATAATAAGATTATAAAAGGTAGTGCTGCTCATGAATAGTTCATGAAACAACCCTGAAGGAGAAGTGAAGCCCCTTGACATTATCTCCCCCATGTGCTACCCTTTTTTCAGGCAAAATGAAAAGGCAATGACGAAGAGAGTAATCTGCCGGAAATCTTACAGAGAGTTCCCGTAGGGTGCAGGCAACAGATTGGAGAAAAGTCTGATCCGCTATTAATGACAGACGATATGCACCCGTGCTGAGAGGGATAGAGAGAAAGCAGATGAACATGGCTTCCGAGCAGCGCACCGAACTATGAAAGCGTCCAAAAGACAGATGCCAAGTGCTCATAGCGAGTCGCCTTGTAGATTCGAAAGGACCTCATCAACGGCGGCGACATGCATCGCACGTAAGCGTCTAAAAGACAGACGCCAAGTGCTCATAGCGAGATTGCGATGGGTCCGCCCATTACAGCGGAGAAGTGCTGGCAGGCACTTGCTGAGGTCTTATCCCGCGAGGGAGGGACGAAGAGAAGTGGTAACACGGTTAATATCCGTCTTCTTGTTCTCATGAGAGAGTAGGAAGGCGGCTTTTTTGTGCAATAAGCCCGGTAAGCGTCCGCCATCCCTGCCATAAGCGGGGCTCCGCTCCGCTGCGGTCTGCGCTGAACGCGTGTTGCTGGCACGCAGCACCATTTGCCGGGCAACAGGACAGTGAACGGCGTATGCCGTGAACTGAGCGAGGTATCGCTTTATCGGAGCGAGAAAGTGAAATCGCTTCTGTCCGATCATGTTACTGAAAATGATTAGTATAAATGGGACACCATGAAGTGCGATTCGGGACGTAGTAAAACCCGAATTGACTACGTCCCCAAAGGAGGATATTATGTCAGAGAATCAGAAACCAAAGTATTACATTACAACGGCGATTGCCTATACATCAGGCAAGCCGCACATCGGGAATACGTATGAGATCGTTCTTGCGGATGCGATCGCGCGTTACAAGAGAAGCAAGGGATACGACGTATTTTTCCAGACCGGTACGGACGAGCACGGACAGAAGATTGAGCTGAAAGCAAATGAGGCGGGGATCACGCCTAAGGAGTTTGTGGACAATGTATCCGCAGAAATCAAGAGAATCTGGGATCTGATGGACACATCTTATGATAAGTTCATCCGCACAACGGACGCAGACCATGAGAAACAGGTGCAGAAGATATTCAAGAAGCTGTACGAACAGGGAGATATTTATAAAGGTTACTATGAAGGAATGTACTGTACACCATGTGAGTCATTTTTTACAGAGTCACAGCTTGTGGACGGGAAATGTCCGGATTGTGGCCGCGAGGTGCAGCCGGCGAAAGAGGAAGCATATTTCTTTAAGATGAGTAAATATGCGGATCGTCTGATCGAGCATATCAATACACATCCGGAATTTATCCAGCCGGTGTCCAGAAAGAACGAGATGATGAACAACTTCCTGCTGCCGGGTCTGCAGGATTTGTGCGTATCCAGGACTTCATTTAAATGGGGAATCCCGGTTGACTTTGATCCGAAGCATGTAACTTATGTGTGGCTGGACGCTCTTACAAACTATATCACCGGTATCGGATATGATGCGGACGGTAACAGTACGGAGCAGTTTGAGAAGCTGTGGCCGGCAGACCTGCATCTGATCGGAAAGGATATCATCCGTTTCCATACGATCTACTGGCCGATCTTCCTGATGGCTTTGGGCCTTCCGCTGCCGAAGCAGGTGTTCGGACATCCGTGGCTGCTTCAGGGCGATGGCAAGATGAGCAAGTCCAAGGGAAATGTACTGTATGCAGATGAGCTGGTTGATTTCTTCGGTGTGGATGCGGTACGCTATTTCGTTCTCCATGAGATGCCGTTTGAGAACGACGGTGTGATCACATGGGAGCTGATGGTGGAGCGTCTGAACTCCGACCTTGCAAATACACTGGGCAACCTTGTAAACCGTACGATTTCCATGACTAATAAGTACTTTGGCGGTACAGTGACAGACAAGGGCGTTGTTGAGGATGTAGATGCGGATCTTAAGGCCGTTATTGAGAATACACCGAAAGCTGTAGATGAAAAGATGGACGGCTTAAGAGTTGCTGATGCGATCACGGAAATCTTCAATCTTTTCAAACGATGCAATAAATATATTGATGAGACAATGCCGTGGGCGCTTGCAAAAGACGAGGCGAAGAAAGACCGTCTGGAGACAGTGCTGTGGAATCTGATCCAGGGCATTTCCACAGGAGCTGAGCTTCTGGAATCCTTCATGCCGTCAACGAGCGGGAAGATCCTCAAGCAGCTGGGCGGTGGTCATGTGACAGATAAGCCGGAGATTCTGTTCCAGAGACTTGACCTTGAGGAAGTTATGAAGAAAGTCGAGGAGCTTCACCCGCAAAAGGAAGAGGCTGCAGACAGCGATGCAAAAGAGGAAACAGTCATCGATATCGAACCGAAAGAAGAGATCACATTTGACCAGTTTGGAACAATGCAGTTTCAGGTCGGAGAGATCATCGCGTGCGAGGAAGTGAAGAAGTCCAAAAAACTTCTCTGCTCTCAGGTGAAGATCGGAAGTCAGGTAAAACAGATCGTGTCAGGAATCAAGGCTCACTATACACCGGAAGAGATGGTGGGCAAGAAAGTTATGGTGCTTGTCAATCTGAAACCTGCAAAGCTGGCGGGAGTGCTCTCTGAAGGAATGCTTCTGTGCGCGGAAGACGCGGACGGCAATCTGTCGCTCATGGTGCCGGAGAAAGATATGCCGGCGGGAGCTGAGATCTGCTAATAGATCTGCAGTTTGGCAGAAGAAAATCAATAATAGAGAAAAATAAAACAGGAAGAGATCATAATGGGTTTCTTCCTGTTAATTTTATATTAAATCAGACGTCGATGTTAAGTTTCTGCAGCAACCGCGTATTTGCCTCCGGCATCATGATACAGAACCGGATATATTCTCCCTCCAGACACTGGAACGAGGAGCAGTCTCTGATCATGAGCCCCGTCATAATACATTTCTCAAACATATCATAAGAAGTAATTCCGTCTTTTATAATCTTTACGAGAAGGAAGTTAGCGTATGGTTTATATGTTTTATAAGCCGGAATCTGCGACACTGCCTGATACATCCGTTCGCGTTCCGACAGGATCAGCTCCCTTGTCCGTTTGATATACTCTTTATCTTTAAACATTTCCTCTCCGGCGAAAGCGCCGATACTGTTTAGTGACCAGGGGATTTGTTTTTCTCTCATTTTTTTTAAAAACATGTCATTTCCGGTGACGCCGTATCCGAATCGCATGCCCGGTGCTGCAAAGAATTTGGAGACGCCGCGCAACACCATCAGATTTGTGTATTTCAGTGTAAACGGAACTGCTGTCACTGCGTCGACATCCGGCGCGAATTCCACATATGTCTCATCGATCATGACAAAGATATTGTTTTCAGAGCAGAACGTGAGAAGCCGCTCCATATCTTCACGCAGGATCGCGGAGGAAGTCGGGTTATTAGGATTGCAGAGGATGAGGAAATCATAACCGCCCTTTAATACACGGCAGAGATCGTCCACATCCAGATTGAAATCCCTCTCTTCCTGCAGATGGTAATATTCCTGCGTACTGCCGGAGAAAGACAGCTCTCTGGAATATTCGGAATAGGTCGGCCCCAGGATGAGTGTGTGCCTGGGAGCCAGCGTCTCAATGAGCAGGGAGATGAGTTCGCTGGAGCCGTTTCCGGGCAGGATGTATTCTACCGGTATATGGCAGTATCCGGAAATCGTCCGGCGGAGTGAAATGTACTCGCGGTCCGGATAAGATGAGAGAAGATCCAGATGCCCGGCGATGGATGCTTTTACCTTTTCAGAGAGCCCCAATGGATTGACATTAGCTCCGAAGTTGGTAATATCTTTCTTCTTCAAATGATAGTATTCGCATATTTTTTCGATGTCGCTTCCGTGGAAGACCGGCTTTGTATCCATAGTAAATGCTCCTGTATTGATTTTATGATATATTATAGCGTTTCAAACAGTATTCCCAGCGTATTCGGTCCGCAGTGGCAGGATATCGTACAGCTTGCCTTTGTCACGTGGATTTCCTTAAAAGACATGATATGCTCTGCGGTATTTCTCACAAGATCAATATAATCCTGAGGAATGCCGGAGTGGGTGATGAAGAGCAGATCTGTGTTGATATCCGGATATTTTGAAAGTTCATCTTTTACATATTTGACGAGTACCTTATCCAGTGAACCTCGGTATTTTTTACCAACGTTCATGCTTCCGTCGCTGTTGTCCACCTGTATGCAGGGCTTTAATTTCAGCATATTTGCGCCAAGGGCGGCGACTGCCGAACAGCGTCCGCCTGCGTGGAGGAATGTCAGGGTATCCAGAACAAAACTTGCGTGGCGTCTGGAAGTTCCTGAGCGAAGTTTTTCTGCGATCGTCTCTGCATCCATTCCCTGAGCGATCATCTTCCCGGCGGCAACGACGGTGAGACCTGTTCCGGTGGAGAGATTGCAGCTGTCTATCACGTGGACGTGCCCCAGTTCTCGGGCCGCAAGGCAGCAGTTCTGATAGGAACTGGAGAGTGCGTGCCCCAGATTTACATGGATGACTTCATATCCGTTTTCTACCCAGGAACGGAAGTGATCAATGTATTCCTGTACGTTTACTGCGGATGTTTTTGGCAGGACTTTGTGATCGTAATATTCCTGATAGATCTGTTCGGGAGTGATGTCCACATTGTCCAGATAATCTTTTCCGTTTAAGTTAATATGAAGCGGAAAATAGTTGACATGATATCGTTCTTTTAATTCTTCGTCAAGATCACAGGTGCTGTCGGCACTCAGTATGATTTTCTGCATGTGCTGTTTTTCCGGCATTTTATACCTCCATATGCAAATGAAAATTGTTCTGACCGGTGTCAAATGTCCGGTCGGGATTGTGTTTAATAAATCATTATCAATTATAACACGGTTTCCGTTTGAGAAAAGATATATTTCTAATCTTTGAGGGCTGAACTATTGACTTTTTAAAATTTATATACTATATTATTAAAAACTTAACTATTAAGTTTTGAATGACGTCGGTTTCCAGCCGGCGATATTGTAGTATAAAGAGGTGAAGAGGTATGAAATGCCAATTTTGCAATAAAGAGAGGGTAGATAGGATTTTTTACATAAACTGGATGGGAACCGTATATCAGGTTCCGGTATGCGAGGACTGTCTGCAGAAAATGTGGAACCAGGCTGTCGCGTCCGGGAAAGCGGAAGAATTTAAAAATTATACCGGATGGTGGCCGGGAAAGCGGGATCCGAGACATATGGGCGACCGTGCGTTCCCCGAGAAAGCGGTATCGGGGCTGATCAAGCGCCGTAAACTTGCTGCTCTTAAGATACGTCTGACGGAAGCGGCCGAGACAGAAAATTATGAGGAGGCTGCGAAGCTTCGCGATGATATCGCAGTGATAGAGAAGGAGGTGTGCACCCATGGAAATTAATCTGAGTTTATTCAGTCAGAGGACAATGAAAATATTCCAGGCTGTGCTGCGCTTTGTTACACATATGGAACATGGGTTCATCGGAAGCGAGCATCTCCTGTGGGCGCTCGCCGCAGACCGGGGGCCTGCAGGAAGAGCGCTGAGACGGAGCGGACTGGATCAGAAGCTGCTGGAAGAGTATCTCCATCAGTATGATTTTGACGCAAAGGCAGAGGGCAGTTTTCAGGCTGTTCAGATATCAGAAGAGGCGGAGCAGGTTCTGCATCTTGCCGAGAAAAGGTCCCATGATCAGGGGCATCGCCAGGTGGAACCGGAGGATCTGCTCAGGGCAATCCTGGATGCAGGCGACTGTGCGGCATATCAGCTTATTACATCATTGGAAGCTGATCCGGAGGAGATTCGGCGGGATTTTGGAAACGGACAGGCGCCCATGCTTGTGAGAAATGCATCTCCGGGGGATGCGGTAACGGGTGAAATTATGCCTGAGGAGACGACCGGGGAGGCTGCATACAATAGAAATGTAAATACATATCAGGGCAGCAGGTCAGCTGGAGGCGGGCAGGAAGATGTTCAGACAGAAGAGGCAGAGATATCGGCGCTGGAGAAATTCGGCACTGATATGACAGAGAAAGCTTCCGAAAACGCCTACGATCCGATGGTGGGCAGGGAAGATGTTCTGGAGCGGGTGATTCAGGTACTGTCCAGACGTACGAAGAATAATCCGGTACTTACAGGCGAGCCGGGAGTCGGCAAGACTGCTGTGGTGGAAGGCCTGGCTCAGAGGATCGCAGACGGAGAGATTCCTGCCAACTTGAGGAACAAACGCATCGTGGCCATGGATCTGGTGGGAATGCTCTCAGGTGCAAGATTCCGCGGCGATTTTGAGGAGAGGATGAAGACGTTTCTGGAAGAGGCGGAAGCCGACGGAAATGTGATTCTTTTTATCGATGAGTTACATATGATCATGGGTGCAGGCGCAGGTGCAAGTGAGACGATGGACGCCGCAAACATCCTGAAACCGATCCTCGCAAGAGGCGGCCTGCAGGTAATAGGAGCGACAACTCTTAAGGAATATCGACGGCATATCGAGAAAGACGAAGCTTTCGAGCGGCGTTTCCAGCCGGTAGCCGTAGAGGAGCCGGATCAGGAGGATGCAGTGAAGATCCTTATGGGCCTGAAAGGTAAATATGAGGCTTATCACGGTCTTACCATTACGGACGATGCAGTCCGGGCGGCAGTGAACCTGTCTTCCCGTTATATACAGGACAGATTTCTGCCGGACAAGGCGGTGGATCTGATGGATGAGGCGGCATCCCGTATCAAAACCCGCGGCCTGACAACACCATCTTATCTGATGGATCTGGAACATGAGATTAAACGGATCGGGAAAGAGAAGAAGAAAGCTGCTGACGCTCAGGAGTACGAGCGGGCAGCAGTCCTGCGAGACAGCCAGAATGCTCTTGTGAAAGAACTGACGGCAAAACAGGCAGAGTGGCAGAAAAAGCAGTGCAGCAGAGTGGGGGCGGAAGACATTGCACAAGTTGTGGCATCCTGGACTAAGATTCCGGTTACTATGCTGACGGAGGACGAGACAGAACAGCTCCGTACTCTGGAGTCCACACTGCACAGTCGGGTGATCGGGCAGGACGATGCGGTGACCGCCGTGGCAAAGGCAATCCGCCGCGGAAGGACCGGTGTGGCGGATCCGGATCGTCCGGTAGGTTCATTTCTGTTCCTGGGTCCTACAGGTGTAGGAAAGACAGAGCTGTGCCGCACTATGGCAGAAGTGATGTTCCATGATGAAAATGCGATGATCCGTCTGGATATGTCGGAATATATGGAACAGTATACGGTCTCTAAGCTCATCGGTTCCCCGCCGGGATATGTGGGGTATGATGAAGGAGGACAGCTCACCGAGATGGTGCGTAAGAAACCATACAGTATCATACTTCTTGACGAGATAGAGAAAGCCCATCCGGATGTGTGGAACACATTGCTCCAAATCCTGGACGACGGCAGACTTACAGACGCCCAGGGGCGTACGGTAAGCTTTAAAAATACGATCATTGTCATGACTTCAAATATCGGAGCGCGAGAGATCACTGGCAAGAGTTCTCTCGGATTCGCGAGAAATGACGAAAGCGAAGAAGAGCGCCGTGAAGAAAACATCCGCAGCCGAGTCATGGAAGCTGTGAAGATGACGTTCCGTCCGGAGTTCATCAACCGTCTGGATGAAGTGATTGTGTTCCATCCGTTGAAACAGGAGGATGTGAGAAAGATCGCTGAGCTTCAGATCACGAAACTGACGGAGCGGATGAAGAAACAGGGAGTGGCTCTTCGTGTGGACGAGAGCGCTGTGGAGCTGCTCGCCGAAAAAGGATATGACCCTGCTTTTGGCGCAAGACCGCTGAAGCGGACGATTCAGTCTATGCTGCAGAACGCAGTGGCAGACCGGATCCTGGATGGAAAGCCGGGAGAACACGAGGAACTGGCGGCATTTGCGGATGGAGAGATGATTAAAGTGGAGCGGAAGGCGTTAGTGGAATAGGAAAAAGAGAATATATGTTGACATAAAGATGCGGAACTGACAGACTTTATTGTTGTCAGTTCCGCTTTTAATTTTACTCTTTTTTTTCACCCAGCGTCATATACAACTCATCCAGTTCCCGCATCAATCCGATCAGCTGCCGCATATTATCTTCCCCAAACCGGGTAAGGATTTCATTCCACAGTTCATCAAATTTCTTTTTAGACTGCTCGGCTGCCGCTTTCCCCTCAGGGGTGGCGCTGATCGATACCTTGCGGCGATCCTTCGGATCGATCTCACGGATAATATAATTCTTCTTTTCCAGTGTATTCAATATGTAGGATATGGCAGGCTTTGAGATATTGAGCTTTTTCTGTATCTTCGGTACGTCAAGATTCATGCACGGGCATTCGCGGCAGCATGTGCCGGCGATACTTTGCAGAATTACCATTTCATTCATCTGCATCTCACATTCCGAGGAGAAGGAAGATTCCAGCTTCCTGAAATGAACGATGGATGTAAAAAACTGTTCTCTCAATTCACTGCTCATGATTAACTCCTTAATTAATAAATCTTTAATAAATTATACATCACCGGATTTGGTATTTCAAGGAAATACAGTAAATGAAAAAAATTCTCAGTTTTGCAATAGTTTTGAGAATTATTATTGACAAGGGCGGAGGAGTTATGGTATATCAGAAGATATTGTTTGGTTAGCAAAGACTAACCAAACGCACTGTATTCCGGCAGGTTACGCATGGAGTGGGGCGCAGAGATTGTGATTTCAAGAAAGGAACGTATAACATGAAAAATCAGAAAAAGAATCCCCTGAGGATTATATGGCTGTTTTTTGGATTTCTGGCTATGGGAATCGGCGCAGCGGGAGTCGTGCTGCCGGTACTCCCGACAACGCCTTTCCTGCTTCTGGCATCTTTTTGCCTGGCAAAAGGCTCGGAGAGATTCCACAGATGGTTTACAGGAACAAAGTTATATAAAAAACATCTGGAGAGTTTTGTGGAGAACCGCTCTATGACTTTGAAGACAAAATTCAGTCTGCTCATTCCGGCTTCCTGTATGCTGATCCTGGCATTTCTGGCAATGCAGAATGTGTACGGCAGGGCGTTTATCCTTTTTCTGATCCTGTTCAAATACGTGTATTTCTTTACAAAGATACGCACGATTCCGGCGGGGCAGACCAATATGCCTGAGGCGGAGGGATGATATGTGCGATAAACTGGAAGCAATGAAAGATATCGAAAAGAAACGGAGAAAAGAACAGTACGTGGTGGGTGAAATGATCCGCCTGTACTGTAGAAAGAAGCATAAAGAATCTGACAGGAAGAAGGGGCAATTGTGTCCGGACTGTCAGAAACTTTTTGATTATGCCCGACAGCGCAGTGAAAAATGTCCGTTTATGGAGAATAAGTCTTTCTGCAGTAACTGCAGGGTCCACTGCTACAAACCGGAAATGCGCGAGAAGATCCGGCAGGTGATGCGGTTTTCCGGACCGCGGATGCTGCTCTATCACCCGATCCTTGCCGTCTGGCATGTGGTGCGCAGCGTAAGAGAGAAGAAAAAGCAGAAGTAAGAGAGGATATTATGATCAAGAAACGACTCGTGGAACTCTTATCCCACGCAAAGAAATATATCATTTATCAGGTTGTCTGGCAGTGGATTGCCCTGCTCTGCCAAGTTATTATGATCTACTGCGCATCCATGCTTCTGGAGACTGCGCTGTTTTGGGAGGTAACGCCCCAGATCGCTGCTAACTACGGCGCATTGGTAATTGTGGCGCTGATTCTGAGATTTGTCTGTGACAGGCAGGCATCCCATGCATCCTACCGTGCGAGTGTAGATGTAAAGCGGATCTTAAGAGATAGGATCTACAGCAAGCTGCTCCGGCTGGGGGCAGCTTACAGGGAAAAAGTGACAACGTCTGAAGTAGTTCAGATGGCGGCGGAAGGAGTGGAGCAGCTGGAGACCTATTTCGGGAAATATCTCTCACAGCTTTTCTACAGCCTGCTGGCTCCGGTGACATTATTTGTCATTCTGTCCTTTGTGAACTGGCAGGCAAGCCTTGTCCTGCTGATCTGTGTTCCTCTGATCCCTGTTTCCATTGTTGCGGTTCAGAAGATCGCAAAGAAACTTTTGAATAAATATTGGGGCATCTATACGGAGTTGGGCGACAGTTTCCTTGAAAACCTGCAGGGACTGACCACACTGAAGATTTACCGCTCAGATGAGAAAAAGGCGGAAGAGATGGATGAGGAATCCCAGCGGTTCCGGCAGATCACCATGAAGGTGCTGACCATGCAGCTCAACTCCACCAGTGTTATGGATATCATCGCCTACGGCGGCGCTGCGGTGGGGATGATCGTGACGCTCACTCAGTTTATGAAAGGAAATTTAAGTGTTCACGGAGCGCTGATGCTGATCCTGCTTGCATCGGAATTCTTCATTCCGCTGCGTCTCCTGGGATCGTTCTTCCACATCGCCATGAACGGGATGGCGGCGAGTGACAAGATCTTCGCGCTGCTCGACCTGCCGGAGCCGGAGGAAAAATTACAGATCCTGAACGGAACAGAGATGGATATAGAGTTCTCAGATGTGCATTTCGCTTATGAAGAAGACAGAGAAATCTTAAAAGGTATCAATATGGAATTCCCGGCAGGAAGCTTCACATCGATCGTAGGAACTTCGGGCTGCGGCAAGAGTACGACTGCATCAATCCTTATGGGGAGGAACAAAGGCTATCAGGGAAGTGTGACGATCGAGGGAAAAGAACTTTCAGAAATACAGGAAAACAGCCTTATGGATCAGATCACCATGGTCAGTCATAACAGCTATCTCTTCAAAGGAACTGTGGCAGATAACCTGCGGATGGGAAAACCGGACGCAACGGAAGAAGAGATGAGGAAAGCTCTTGAGAAGGTGAATCTGTGGGGCTTCCTGCAGGCACAGCAGGGAATCGCTACACCGGTCATGGAGAAAGGAGGAAACTTCTCCGGTGGTCAGTGTCAGAGACTTGCCATTGCCCGGGCTCTTCTCCACGATACGCCGGTCTATATCTTTGACGAGGCGACTTCCAACATCGATGCGGAAAGCGAAGAGATGATCATGGATGTGATCCACGCGCTGGCAAAGACAAGAACGATTATTCTGATCTCACACCGTCTTGCTAATGTGGTCAAATCAGACCGGATCTATATGATGAAGGAAGGCTGTATCGCAGAAGCAGAAACCCATGAAAAGCTGATGGAACAGAATGGAGATTATGCGAATCTGTATCAGTCTCAGATGGAACTGGAGCAGTATGGAAAGGAGGCGACGGCATGAGTCAAGATAAGTCAAGTTCAGATAAGATAAGTTCAGATATGACATTTGCAGTCCGGAGCGGGACTTCCCGACGCAGCGGCATCCGGATCATGGGCCGGCTTATCGGGCTTATAAAGCCCCTCCTTCCGGTGATGCTCCTCGCCATTGTGCTGGGAACGGCCGGATATCTGTGTGCCATTTTCCTTACGATCCTCGCGGGATATGGCCTGATGCACATTCTGCTGGAGCCGGTCATGAAGGCCCTGGGTGTGGGTCTTGCTTCATCAGGCGCCGGGATGTTTCTGAGGGTGGAACTGCAGTCATTATTCATCGCGCTGGTCGTGATGGCAGTGATGCGGGGGATTCTGCATTATGGAGAACAGTACTGCAACCATTGCATTGCATTTAAGCTGCTGGCGATCATCCGGCACAAAGTATTTGCCGCTCTCCGGAAGCTCTGCCCGGCGAAACTGGAAGGCAGGGATAAGGGAAATCTGATCTCGGTCATCACATCGGATATTGAGCTCCTGGAAGTCTTTTATGCTCATACAATCTCGCCTATTGCTATTGCAGTATTGACGTCCCTTGTAATGATTTTATTTCTCGGACGGATTTCGCCTGTTGCGGCGATTCTTGCACTGGCAGGTTATCTGGCGGTCGGCGCAGTGATCCCGCTGTTCTTCGGAGGCAGAGGATCGGATCATGGCATGGAATTCCGGAACGGATTCGGTGATCTGAACAGCTTTATCCTTGACTCGCTGAGAGGCCTGGATGAGACGATCCAGTACTGCCAGGGAGAAAAGAGGAGAAAGGAGATGGCGGAACGTTCGGACCGGCTCGGTGAAGTGCAGAAAGGGCTGAACCGGCTGGAAGCCTCTCAGAGATCTGTGACCAATCTGGCGATCCTTCTGTTCTCCTTTGCTATGCTCTTCCTGATGATTGCACTGAGACAGGCGGAAAGCGTAGATATTACCGGAATGTTGGTGGGAACCATTGCCATGATGGGCTCCTTCGGCCCGGTGACAGCTCTTGCCAGTCTTTCCAATAATCTGAACCAGACACTTGCAAGCGGTGAGCGCGTGCTGTCTATCCTGGAGGAAGAGCCGAAGGTGGAGGAAGTGACCGGTGCGGAGAATGTTTTCTTTACTGACGCAGAGGCAGACAATGTCGATTTCGCATACGAGGAGGAACAGATCCTGAAGGATTACTCCATCCGGATTCCGAAAGGAAAGGTAGTCGGTATCCACGGAGCCAGCGGTTCCGGAAAATCGACTCTGCTGAAACTTCTGATGCGGTTCTGGGATGTACAGGGCGGACAGATGAAGATTTCCGGACGGGATGTGAGGAGCGTCAATACCTCTGACCTGCGCGAGATGGAATCTTATGTGACCCAGGAGACGGTGCTGTTCCATGATTCCATTGCAAACAATATCGCTGTAGGGAAAACCGGCGCAGCAAGGGAAGAGATCATGGAAGCCGCAAAGAAAGCGTCCATCCACGATTTCATCATGACACTGCCGAACGGATATGACACAGAAGTCGGAGAACTGGGCGATACGCTATCCGGCGGCGAGAAACAGAGGATCGGGATTGCCAGGGCGTTCCTGCATGACGCGACCTTTATCCTGCTGGATGAACCAACGAGCAACCTTGATTCCCTGAATGAGGGGATTATCCTGAAGTCTCTGAAAGAAGGAAAAGGCGACAAGACTGTGCTGCTCGTATCCCACAGGAAATCGACGATGAATCTGGCGGATGTTGTGTACGAGATGGATAACGGGAGGATTTCATAGGATCTGGGGAATCGGAAAATTCCGTTTTTATACTGCTCGTATCAGCTGTAGACCAGATTTTCATCCACCGGCGTTCACCTCCCTTCTGTATGACAAACGAATGAGACTCCGAAAACGCGACATTTGTTTTTGCCTAAAATCCCAATATACGGGTGCGAACTCTTACTGATATATCTGGAAGTATACTACCGGTTAGTTATTTCTGGGGAGAATTATTTGAAAATAACGATTTTGTAGGAAATACGCAAAATAAAAATGACGATTTTGCAGTAAATTCGATTTATGAAAAACTTCTGAACGATAAGCTAAGTGTCAATCCGGGATATTTGTATGAAAACACAGTGGCTCAGATGCTGACTGCGAACGGAAATTTGAACATTGTAAATATGTAACAGGCTGGCAGTTTAACTGACAGCCTGTTTCAATCACCGATTTATTCCAGTTTGGGTAAATTATTTAAACTCACTGTTTCCAGTGTCTGCAGCTGCTGCACGGCCAGCTGCCGAAGCAACTCCATTCGTTCTTTCTGTTTCTTGCCCTGAGTGATCAGTACAGCATTATAACTTTCCAGATTGGCAAGTACTAATAATTGATTTAATGTTGCTTTATCCCGCATATTTTCTTTTTCAGTTGGGTGTTCATCTTTCCATTGTTTCGCTGTTTTGCCAAAAAGAACTACATTCAGCAAATCTGCTTCACTGGCATATGTATAAGTTACCTGCGCGGGAGATAATTTCGGTGGGATTAAATTGCCCTTGATCGCATCTGTGTGTATCTTGTAATTTAATTTAGAGATTTCTCTGTTTAAATTCCAGTTTAACGACAACCGGCTGTTTTCATCTGTCTTTAAACGCCTGTAATCTTTCATGATATATAACTGGAACTCAGGGGAAATCCATGTGGCAAAGGACATAGCAATATCACTGTGTGCGTATGTGCCGCCATAGCGTCCAGCTTTTGAGACAATGCCAATGGCATGCATTTTTTCTATCCATTTAGCAGGTGTCATTACGAAACGATTTAATCCGGCTTCGTTTTTAACCGCCTCGAATTGCACACGGTTAAAATCCGGGTTATGAAGTTCCTCCCACACAGCTAAAAATTCAATTGTGTTGCGATTGCGCATCCAGTTTTGAATTACAAATCTTGGATCATCTTCATTACGATATTTTGCAATGTCTGTTAAAGAAATAAATTCGTATTCAAAATTTGTTGTGTAGATGCCAATATCAATACCTTTAGCATGAATTGTATCTTTAACTATTTTTCTCATCTGGACTATTACTTCTCCTTATTCGTAAAATGTTCCATTTCCGCTCTGTATTTCATCAGACGGAGTAAATAATCCGGCAATTCTCGTTTCTCCGTTTCCCAATCTTGAACCGTTCGATACGGAATACCATAATATTCACAAAATTCAGCTCGATTCATACCCATTTGTTCTCGTAATTCTTTTACTTTTCTTCCTCTGTTCATTTTCAATCCCCAACTTTGAATTAACGCATTGCGTTAATAAAATGATATAATGAAAGCATATTTTTGTCAATAGCAGGAAATTAAATACTAAAAATGTGTCAGAGCAAGTTGAAATAGAAACATGACAGAAATTTCTATAATGCTCTGAAAAGATGTGATATACTGAAAACATTGAGACAGATATACATTTCCGCTTATTAAAGTCCAGCTAAGAAATGTCAAGAGGTGATATGAAAAAAAGTTATAATTTTTACAGTAGTGAAAAAGGGTAACCTTAACAGACCATTCCGCTATATTGGATTGGCTGCGAACTAAATATTGAGAGTGCCGT
>DWYB01000041.1 GCA_019118885.1 Candidatus Mediterraneibacter surreyensis
TTCGTAAAATTCGCGATCGTCTGGTCAGCGTCGCCGTGCTCGATCCCGTCCCTGACACAGTGTTTGATATGCCCTTCCAAAACAACCTGCCCCGCTTTATGGAGCGCGGACTTTGCTGCATTGATCTGCGCAAGGATATCTTCACAGGGAATGTCTTCATCGATCATGCGGTCAATGGCCTGCACCTGCCCGATGATTTTCTTCAGCCGGCGGTGGAGATTGTCTGAGTCCATACATTGTTTCATATTCTGCCTCCTTTATACCATTAGGGGTATCTGTATGCCATATTATCGGACAAAAAAATTCTCCTGTCAAGCGCTTTAGCAAATGGTCATCCGGTATCCCCCGGCTCCGAAGTTCTTCTGCGAGCATTTCGGAAATAGTTGCTGTCCACGGACTCCGGCAATTTTACGTATTTCCCGTCACTGCTCATTACATGGGATCAGTTCGAGCAGCCTTTCCGCCGCCTCTGCCGGGAAATTCTCCCCCGGCGGATCCTGCCGCCACTTTTCCAGTCTTCGGCGGGTATTCCCACTCTGTGGGAGCATATATCCTGCTTCACGGCTGATATCCTCTGCGACAAGGCGGCTGGATCTTGCAAGCGCCCTGCACAGCCTGTAGAGGCTGTCATCCTCTGTCTCTTCCATGATCTGGAGAGCGATCTTCTCCTGCCTTGTCTTTTCTCTGAGAAGGTCTTCTGCCAACCGCACTACAGCATCGTCCTTTTTCTGTTGGGGCGGGAGCTGTGCCGGCATCATGGTGATCGCGCCGCTCGGACATGCCTTGGCGCACACGCCGCAGCCTGTACATTTCTCCACATCGATGATACTGTTCTCTGTATCCGTGGCTCCCACCGGGCAGACATACAGACACAGACAGTCTTTTGTACACAGTCTCAGATTTCTCACTGCAAGTTCCTTCATCCGGAAACCCTCCCTTCCATCTTCTCAAACTTCCAGTCCGGGACCTTGCAGACCGGACACAGGTCAGGCGGAGTGTCGCCCGTATAGATGAAGCCGCACACAGAGCAGACCCACACGTCTGTATCTTTCAGGAACGCACTGCCTTCCTTTATGTAACGGTTGATCAGGACATCCTGGATCCGGGTGACCTTCTCGCCCCATGTACAGATCCTCAAGGCGCCCCGATCCGCCTTTGCCGACGCCTCCGCGCTCAGGGCAGGATAGCCTTCTACAAGATCCTGCGCGGTCATGGACGCGAGCCGCTCCATCCCTGCATCTTCCTCATCCGGGATGCGCGCGGCAAAATACTCCGCAAGCTGCCTGAACAACGCTTCCTCTTCCTGCCGGTACTGCTTCTCGCATCCCCTGGCAAGATTGGAACACATCACAGACATCTCTCCCGCTGACGCCAGAGTCTCCCGGACATCTTCCGTTCCCGGCGCATCTTCCTCAGAGCCGTTATCCTGCCCTGCATCCGGTTTCTTTGCGGCAGCCGTTTCACCCGCTCCGTCTTTCTTTGGCTCAGCTTCCTTTGGTCCGAAAAGAGCTTTCGGCGCCTTGCACCAGGGGCAGGTCCATGTGTCAGGCAGTTCGGAAAACAGCTTATTCTCCTTTTCCTCGTCATAGACATACCCGCAGACTGAACAGACATACTTCATAGTCGATCCCTCCTGTCTCTTTTTCTTTCAATGTACCATCCGGGAAGCATTACCGTCAATTGCAACTTATATCTGGCGGATATCCACAATGCGCTCCGCCCTGATCTTCTCCCCGTTTTCCATAAAGATCATCCCGGCGTCAGCGTCCACTCGCCTGATCTTCCCCGCAGTTTTGTGATAAGCTCCGCCCGCTTTCTTTCGATCCGGCACGAAATACGTGATCTCGGTCTTATGTTTCCCGTCTGTCTGAGTACAGGCAAGGATCAGCTTATCGTTCAGCCGTTCCTTCTCATCCTCCGTCAGTTCCGGCTCCGCATCTGTCCGGCGGGCAGTCTCTTTTATCACTTCACCGTATCCTGTCAGAGCCGCAAAAGGAGCGAACTGCGCTGCTCTGTCCGCTACAGGCATATGCGGATGTGTATTCGACACATGATGGGGCAGACTGATAATATCCCCGTACTTTCTCATAATATCCTGTGTGTCCATCTTCGGCCGCCCCCTTTTGTTCTCTCTGCGCTCTTCCTCATGCCCTGTGTCCTCCGATCTGGCTGTTCCTGTCTCTGGCCGTCGCGCCTTCCTCCAGATTCATGCCCCGGAGGATCGCATTTTTCCCGAACTTCTTCTTGATCTCCAGCACGGCCCTCTGCATCTTCTGCTCCCGCTTAGTCTCTGCATCCTGTTTCTCACGCTCTCTGTCAAGCGCAGCATAATCCGTAAAAGATCCATCTGCTCATACTTTGTCTCCTGCCTGGCCTCGTGCTGCCCTGCAACATGCCCGGCCGCCATGCTGATCCTCCTGACCAGCAGTTTTCTGTCCACGATCCGGTCAAACAGCTCCGTGACCGCCTGTATGATCTGCCGGGAAGAGGACGTATACTGCGGCAGATTTGCCGTGCCATGGGCATGCTTCGGTATGCTCCTGCCATAGCGGTCTGTCTTCACCTCGCCGCCGACCCGCTTTTTAAGCGCCGGGTCTTTGAGATTGTCAATATCATACCCCACGGTCAGTACGATCTGATCCGTCACAAGATCCTTATCCACCAGATCCAGCACGAGCAGATCCGCCATCTCTTTTGCCGCCAGCCTTGCTTTCTCAAAGGGATACGGACAGTGCAGCACCTGCCCGGAGCCCACGCTGCTGCTCCTCGGCCTGTACTTCTTGATATCCTCCATCGTGCAGGGCTCCCAGCCCCATGCGTGGTCGATCAGAAGTTCGGCATTGACCCCGAACAGGCGGTACAGGAGATCTTCATTATAATAGTCTGACGTCCCGCCCAGCGAACACCTGGCAATATCCCCCATCGTATAAAGCCCATGCTCTTCCAGTTTCTTCGCATAGCCTCTGCCCACTCTCCAGAAGTCGGTCAGCGGACGGTGATCCCACAGTTGTCTGCGGTATGACATCTCGTCAAGTTCTGCGATGCGCACGCCGTTCGCATCCGCCGGGATATGTTTTGCCCAGATATCCATGGCGATCTTGCTCAGATACAGATTCGGGCCGATACCTGCCGTGGCTGTGATCCCCGTCGTTTCAAGCACATCCAGGATCATCTTCACCGCCAGCTCCCTTGCAGTCATCTGATACGTCCCCAGATATGCCGTAACATCAAGAAATACTTCATCAATAGAATAAACATGGATATCCTCCGGGGCGATATATCTGAGATAAACTTCATAGATACTGCCGCTGATTTCCATATAGCGGGCCATCTGCGGCGGAGCGACCACGTAATCCAGCGCCAGCGACGGGTCTTTCTTAAGCTCCGGATCCTGACAGGACGTTCCGGTAAACCGGTGGCCGGGCGCGGCCTGCAGCCGCCGTGCATTGATCTCCCCGGCCTTCTGCACCACTTCAAAAAGGCGCGGCCTTCCCGGTATACCGTATGCCTTAAGTGATGGAGAGACCGCAAGACAGATCGTCTTCTGTGTCCTGCTTTTGTCCGCTACCACAAGATTCGTCGTCATCGGATCGAGTCCCCGATCCATACACTCTACAGACGCATAGAATGATTTCAGATCAATTGCAATATAAACCCTGGGAAGGGAAAATTTTTCGGAGCTTTTTATCGTCGATTTTTCATTTTCAAACATTACCTGACCCTCCCTAAACATCGTGGGCAGCCACTGCCTCTGGCAGACCTTGATGTAATTAACGTACGCCATTCATAACCGCATTCTGGACACAACCACCACGCTTTCTTGTTCGAATTAGGCAAGATTCGCGATGGCTTTGTTTTATTTTTCGTAGGGTGCCACTCTGATGCTAACTCTGGGTTTACAGTTTCAAGATCGTTAACTCCAGGAACAGCATATCTACCATAACAATACGGACATCCGCAGTTATCTTTTCCTGTTCTGGCACTCACGACAGACTTCCATTCATGTCCTTCCCTGCAGCTCCACCAGACTTTTCTTCCAGATGAGATAGTACAATCTGAAGGTTTGAAGTTCCTGTTCTTTTGGGGATGCCATTCTGCAGCCAGATCCGGGCGTACAGTTCCCAAGTCATTTTCACCGGGGATCGGTCGTTGGCCTGCACAGAACGGACAGCCTGACTTCAAATTCGTTCTGTTTATTACAGGTGCCTGCCAACTATGCCCTTTATTACATCTCCACCAAACTTTCCTGCCAGATTTTGCGCATATTTCTCCAGAAGTAGTTCCTTCATTTTTGTCAACATCGAATTCACAGGCAATCTCAGGGAACAAGGCATGAAGATCTGTTTTACCAGGTATTACGATATTCCCGGAGCAGTACGGACAGCCGGTGCTGCGACTTGTCCTGTGATAGACCATTGTTTGCCACTCATGTCCCTCGTTGCAAACCCACCAGACCTTTTTATTGCTGCCTGGCTTGCAGTCACTCGGCCTGAGGTTTCCATTCTTTTCGTAGTTCCATTCTTTGACGAGATCTGGATATAGTGTTTCCAGATCGTTCTCGCCTTTGATGGCGTATCTGCCGGAACAGTACGGACAGCCAGAGCTGTGTTTTGTCCTATGGCAAGGCGTTGCCTGCCACTTGTGACCTTGTTTGCAGCGCCACCAGATTTTTCGGTTACTATGGGGCAGGATATCATATGGCGTTAGTCCGGCATTTTTATCATAACACCATTCGGCAGAGAGTTGCGGATATAAAGCGGCCAGGCTCTTGTCCCTTTCAATGCGCCGGCTATTCATTGGAACCCTCCCCGAAATGAAGGCCGGCAATGACATTGTCTGATAATGACATGGGGCTTTGTCTGTCCTTATCTTCATCTGGAATGCTTCCGTAGGCTGCCATATGTCTGATGACAGCCCTGTTGATATCCATGATGTCCCCGATATCAAGGGAAAGGCTTTGTGTATAGACATCCAGATCGATCCCATGATCTTCTATCCCCATTTCGGCCAGGATTGCTTTCCGTGAAGCCTCATCCGTCGCCTTCATCAGAAAAAGGATTTTTCTGTAGAGAATCGTCTGCGTCCGGCTCAATGACTCCACCTTTTCTGACAAGGCTGTTATTTCCATCTTCATCTGCCTGTTTATTGCGTGCAACGACTCGTTTTTCCTGGTAAGACTGGCGTTTTTGGCAAGTATCCGGTCGACAGTTTCTCTTGTGTCAACGATCTGGCGGCGCTGCACATAATCCGGCTGATCCATAAACGCTTCTACCGTGGATGCCTTCAGGAGAGTATTTCTTTTGACACTTTCCGTCAGGCTCCGTGCCCGGTTGATCTCTTCCATACGCAGTGTGCAGGTCTTTTTACCGGCGGTCTGTTTCCCGGTTTTAGAATCCTTATTCCGAACCGGGCGCATGAAATGATAGTCCCGGACGCCCTCCAGTCCTTTGATATTTAATGCCGCCCATGCTGCCAGCTCCGTAGCTTTGATTTTTCCTTTTTCCACTTCCGCATATTTAACGACTGCCTCTAAAAGCAGGTCTTCGGGGAATTTCTGTGTTCTTGCCATTTGTCGTATTTCTCCTTTGCACTGATATCACAGCCCATCCGGTACCGACTGGCATCGGTCTGGACTGACAGGAACAATTCTTCCATAGATATGTCCTGCTTTTTGGCTTTCAAAGTACTGTTCATGAACTCAATGACGCGTTTTGCCCCGTCATCGGCCCGCTTCTTCTGTATCTCCATGAAGTCTGCCAGCTCTCTGTCTGAAGGCCGGTAGAACCGGCAGCCCATGCAGTCAGCAAGATGCCCCTGCTCAATGCAGTCATCGAGATCCTCAGAATCTGAAAGACGCTTCCCGGACAGGCATTGCGAATACGGTCCGGTGGCAGCCAGTTTTCCTTTTCCATGCATTTCCTGTGCGTATCTGTGCTCGTATTCCATCTTTTTCTGGAAATGGATCACAGAAGAAGCCCAGATTGTTTCGGATATGTTCGTGTAGTAACCCGAACTCGTGTCGATGTGCACATGGTCTGCAAGCTGGCGACAGATATCCTCGCCGACATTCTGGAAGTACAGGTTGGCCATCGCAATCGGCCTGCTGTCGCCTGCCGTGACTTTTTCGAATTCCGGGATCCCAGCAGCGTATTTCGCAAACTCATAGCGGGGATTTCCAATGATCCGTTCTTCCATGAACTCTGCCAGAAGGTGATTAAAGGCCTGAAGGGAGAGCATGCCATTGATCATAAGATCGCTGTACTCAAAAAGGAAACGGCGATCCTGGCCGGAAGTGACCGCTATGTATTTTTCAATCGTTGCGGCAACGACATTATCCGGGATCTCATAGGTGAATTCCCTGTAGTCACTGGCAATATCATAATAAACCGTGCGTTTCCTTTTCTTAAGCTTTGTCCTGCGTACGGTAAGAAAGGTTTTCCCATCTCCGGTATGGGATATGCAGTCTTTCGGGGTCACAAGCATCTCAGTTGCCCGAAGAGGCAGGATAAAAGTGATATTTACCCAGAAATAGATGGGAAACCATTTCCGGAAGTAAGCTTCGTCCAGATCGCTTTGGAAAAGGGTGTTGATCTCGTTCTCGATTACCAGATAGTTCATAACAGGTGCGAGGGTTCTTTGTCTCACACTTGTTTCCTTTTCCGTAGCGATGCGGGAGAAGATATCCTGGATCTGCTTATCCGGTGTGTTGATAAACGCGAGGAAATCCTCAATGGCTGAAATGCCGGATGCCTTCAGCCGGAATCCTTTTCCCGGGAACCCTTCCAAAAAGCTTTTGATGACGTTCAGCCTGTCCCGGGATATCGTCTGGTAAATATATACGCCGTTGCAGTAGATAGCATAACAGCGGAGCATGTTTTTCATCGTGCTGATGCTGATCCCGAATTCCCGCCCGCAGTGTTTATGATAAGCATCAGGATCGATGGCGAAATTCATTCCGGAATACCTGACTCCGGAATACCCCATCCACAGGTCACTGTCAAAAGCACCGGTGATTTTCCCTTCTCTTACGAGTTCCTCATGGAGTCTGCGGCATTTTTCCAGCGTACTGGTACTGTAAGTGTGATTTTTGTAGATTACCACTTCATCTGTTTCTATTTTTCTCAGGATGTTACTCATGAAGCACCTCCTTAAGCAGCTTTCTGGTGGAAACCTGCTCCGAACTGGACATCTCCCGGATTACATCATTTAATACATCCTGGAATGCCGGAATGATATATTTACGCAAAGCGGCTTCATACTTTTTATCCACGGTGCGCTGCGCCTTTTCCACGTAATCCCGGATAACCCTTGCCAGTGCGGGTATCCCTTCGCTTGAAAGTATATAATGCGGGCAAAGGTTTGCCAGGCAGGATTCATAAAGGGGATGGTCGCAGCACAGTCCCAGTGCTTTCCTCATGCAGTGGACGCCTTCGTCTTTTGCTTTGCCCTGTCCCTGGCCGATGGCAAGCATAGCCCTTAACACCACCGTAGGCAGTTCTGTCTTCCCGCAGGCCAGTTCCGCAGCCATTTCTTCTGAGGCAGCGAATACGCTGCCGGCTGATTCCAGCTCATATGCGGACAGCGGAACCTGTGCCATAAGCCTTGACTGTTCCTTCGCTGTTAGCTTCCCGAAAGCATCAGGAAATGCTGCCAGAAGCGCATGGTACAGGGATACACCGAATACACCGCGCTGCATCATCAGGTACAGGACAACTCCGGCACTTTCGCCGGTCAGGCCGTGGTCTTTCAGATAGGCAACTGTTGTATCAACGTTTGTGTGGCTGCGTGCATAAGAGGCTATGACATGGGAGACCAGTGTGGTATTCCCGTCAGCCCGGGCAGCCTGTTCCATTCCCTGCAGATAGGATTTATTCAGCCGTCTGGATGAAATGGCACGTTTTCCTGTTACAGCATAGAAATCCTCACCAAAGAATTCCCGGCAGGTGACCCAGTTCCGGTAACTGGCTGCCCGGTAAGCTTTCATGTATCCTTCGCCTGACCTGAGATGGTGATGCTCAGCAATCAAAATGAGTCTGCCGAAAAAGACACGCAGTTCCGGTACGATTGCGGAACGCAGCTTTCCTTTCCCGGTTTTTCCGGGGACGTTGTAAGACATTTCTATCCGCCGTATGACATAAAGGGTAACACTTTCGTAAACTGTGTCCGGTATTCTTCCGGTCAGGATATCCTCTTTCAGGGTGCCCGTATTGATACCAAAAGGATTACTGTCTTCTTTCAGGTTGGGATAAACCCACCGCGAGCAGATATCGGTTGACCGCCACCCGCATACATAATGGCAGGCCAGGAACATCCATGCTTCTGCATAACTGCTGTTTTCCAGTGCCCGTGCCGTCAGCCTGTGCTCCCTGTCATAAGTATCATTAAACAGAATCTTTGCCAGTTTTACGAAATCCGCATAGGGATATGCAGCCGGAGGATTGCTTTCTGCCTTCTTCAGCCCCACACTATGGTAAGATACACTTTTGCGGGAAGCAGCATACGCGAAAAAACCTGTGAGAAGTTCCCTTGTCTTTCTTGTTGCCGCGCTTTCCATTCCGTTAAGAATGTCTTCATCAGTAACATATATGATATCTGGCAGTTCAAAAACGATCCTGGCAAAATCCGTCAAAGAAGGCGTATAAATGTTTCCTTCATCATGTATGTGGTTCAGATACCCGGCAACACAGTCCTTCGTATGATCATGGCCGCTGACCACGGATATGATCCTGTCCGTTTTTTCCTGCTCAGAAAGACCGAATTCTGCGAAAAAATCCTGGCTTTTATAGTCAAGGAAAGAGAGATCCTCTTTGGCTATAAAACATCCTTCTTTTTCTGAAGCTTTGAGAATGAATGCCTCCGGATCTATGGTCTGTATACCGAAGTAACCATGCTCTTCCAGAAAGTCTATGTATTTCTCCCGGTTCCGGACTAGCCGCGAATCAAACAGGCCGCCATCGTGCCCTTTAAGGTAGTCGCGCAGGCTGATATATTTTTCCTGCCGTTCACGTATGTCTTCTAAAAGAAGCCTGGATATGCAACCATCGGTGCTGATGATCCGCCCTGCATCGATATAGGCCTGCATTTCAGCCGGATGGACACCAAGGAACCTGGCTGCGGCATTGACCGTCATTTTTTCAGACAGCTTACGCTTTCCCATCAAGGCACCTCCTTCCGATTGCATCCAGGATCTGTTCCTGGAAGGTATAGGAGGTTTCCCTGAATAAGCGGATCATATCCGCATTCTCATGGATGTAGTCATTCATGGACTCCTGGCTGGAGTCGCCGCGCCATTTCATGATCTCACCGCTGGTCAGGCCAGCCTTTGTGAGAAGGTACATGGTGAACCAGTGCCGGAACATATGGGCACCCGGATACTCGGCTTCATATGCATCAATAAATGCGGCATTCTCCGCAAAAGTTCCCTGCTGCTCACAGGTGTTCCGCAATGCAGGCAAAAATCTCTGATAAAAGAGGGATTTCACCCTTTCAGTATAGGTTTTTACTGTCATGGGAGATCCCTGGCGGTTCACAAACACTGGATCATTCTTGCCTGTTGGAAAGCTTCTTGCGGCCATGGAGGCCGTATGATCATCAAAAAGGGTAATGACTGCTTGCACAAAGTCAGGATACACCCGCTGTTTCCGGTACTTTTTTATGCTCCCGGGATCTGTACGGCCATCCCATCCTTTGAAGAACAGAGCATCGCCGGTAAGGTCAATCTCAACTCCTGAGACAATGCCGAAGCCTCTACAGATCGTCCTGACTGCGCCAAAGCTTATATTTACGACTTCGCCTTCCCGGAGTCCGGCGTATGCTCCCAGTGCGATCCCCAGGGCAATGTCAGGCTCATACTTCTTCGCCTCATACAAAAGGAGATCCAGGTAGCCATCCACAAGGACCCTGTTTTTCTTATGGGTAGTCCTGGGGGCTTTCAGGTGGAATGAGACCGGGTAGACCATTGCAGCCTTCCGATGGCTCTTCTCATCCCGTAAAACAATGGCAGTCCGCAGCTCGGAGCCAGTGTAACGGAAGGGGAGACTGTCCTGGTTATACTCGTGATACAACACCAGAAAGTCTGTCATGTAATCCCTGTAACGGAGCCAGGTATCCTTGTTGTATTCCTCCCCATTTTGTTTCCTGCGGGAAGACTTCAGGAAATCCCTTATGGTATCCAGGGAGCACTCATGCAGTGACCGGATATCCGTTTCCCAGAGAAGATAGTTCAGAAAGTGACAAACCGCATAGGCTCTTGTTTCGAGCGTCTTCCCGTCCAGCAGCCGACTCTTCGCCAGATGGCATAGATAACGTTCAAGTCCGGTATAGTAGATGGGGATGTCAGTGGCTGTTTCATAGAGCACGATGCAGGGATACAGTTCCTTTTCCCCGCTTTCCCCTGTGATCTGCACAGACCGGTTCCTGAAAATACAGTTCCTTCTGATCTCGCCGGGAGTCTTTCCCGGCATTCGTATTACATTGTTCATAGAGATATACCTCCTGTCAAAAATCGACGTAATAGAACGTCGATGACAAGGATATCGTCTATTTCCTGAAATATCAACGTAATCTTATAATCTCCTGTACTTACTGATACCTATACTATTATCTATAATGTAGAATATTTTTCTGTTTCGTCCTGTCCTCCATCCGTATCCGCCTCCTTACATTCTCCCTGAAATTCTCTGACACATACAGGATAACACATTTTCCCCAATCGAACAAGTGTTCTTTTATGTTTTTCTGTTGCTCTTTTCTTCCTGTGAGATTATAATACATATGCTGATTTTCCGATCAGGGAGATCAAGGAAATAATGCGATACAGATGAGGTCTTTTATGGAAACGATACGACAGACAAAAAATGAGATCACAGAAGGTATTATATGGAAGCAGCTTCTGCTGTTTTTCTTCCCGATCCTGCTGGGAACGTTCTTCCAACAGTTATACAATACCATTGACAGCGTCATTGTGGGGCAGTTCGTGGGAAAGGAAGCGCTCGCCAGCGTAGGCGGCTCTTCCGCACAGATCGTATCCCTTGTGGTGGGATTTTTCACAGGTCTCTCCTCCGGCGCCGCCGTGACGATCGCCCAGTTTGTCGGGGCGCGCAAGGAAGAGACTGCCAATGCGGGGCTGCACAATGCATATGCGATCGCGGCCGCCGGCGGCATCGCCCTTACATTTATCGGGATACTGGCAGCACCATTTATGCTCAGGCTTATGAATACGCCTGCCGATATCATGGACGGATCTCTGACCTATCTGCGGATTTATTTTGCAGGCATTCTTTTCGTGCTCATCTACAACATGGGATCCGCTATCCTGCGCGCCACCGGGGATTCAAAGACACCTTTGTATATCCTGATCATCTGCTGTGTGATCAACATCATACTTGACACGGCGTTCGTCCTTCTCTTCCACATGGGAGTCGCAGGTGTCGCTGTCGCCACACTGATCGCACAGGCGGTCAGCGCCATCCTGGTCACAGTGAAGCTGATCCGTTCGGGCGGCCTGCTCCGCCTCTCTCCTGGCAGGATCCGCTTCCACGGCCCGCTCCTGAAGCTTCAGCTGAAGCTGGGACTCCCCACTGGCTTTGAGTCCATCCTGTTTGCGATCACCAATATCGCGATCCAGGCCGCCATCAACACCTTCGGCACGGACACCACGGCCGCATGGTCCGCTTACGGCAAGCTGGACGCCATCTTCTGGATGGTGAGCACGGCTTTCGGGATCTCGATCACGACCTTTGTCGGTCAGAACTACGGCGCCGGGAAGATGGACCGCGTGCGCAGGAGCACCCGCGTGTGCCTCTGCATGGATCTGGCGGTATCTTTTGTCCTCGTCGTGATCTTGATCGCATCCAGAAGCCTTCTTTTCCGCCTGTTTACCACAGATGAGACTGTCGTCCGGATCGGTTCCGACATGCTCCTTTTTATCACTCCGTGGTATATCGTATATGTATTTATCGAAGTGCTGGGAGGGTCGCTGCGCGGACGCGGGAATGTGATCGTCCCCGTGGTCATCACGCTGCTTGGCGTCTGTCTTCTCAGGATCATCTGGCTGGCAGGCGTGCTGAAGATCTCGCCCACGATCCATGCGATCATATTCAGCTATCCGGTGACGTGGGTCATAACAGCCCTCGCCTTTATCGGGTATTACGTGTGGAAAGGACGGCCGCATCCCGGGCAGTCGTCTTAGCCTTTCCTTTCCTGCACCGCCGCAAATGCTGCGTCAAGTGCCGAGATCAGATCGTCCGCTTTCTCAATCCCGATGGACAAACGTATCGTATTCGGCTTGATCCCCTGCTCTTCCAGTTCCTGTGCCGTGCACTGGCTGTGTGTGGTCGTCGCCGGATGGATGACCAGAGATTTCACGTCCGCCACATTTGCCAGCAGGGAAAAGATCGGCAGGTTATCGATGAATGTCTGTGCGGTCCCGGCGCCGCCTCTGATCTCAAAGGTAAAGATGGATCCCCCGCCCTGCGGGAAATACTTCTCATACAGGGCATGGGTTGCTTCGCTTTCCAGAGACGGGTGGTGCACCGCCTCCACCAGAGGATGAGCCGCCAGATATCTTACGACCTTCAGAGCATTTTCCACATGCCGTTCTACCCGCAGAGACAGAGTCTCCAGCCCCTGCAGCAGCAGGAACGCGTGGAACGGAGAGATCGCAGCGCCTGTATCTCTCAGCAGGACTGCACGGATATATGTCACAAAGGACGCTGACGGTGCCGCATCTGTAAATGAAACACCGTGATAACTGGGATTCGGCTCTGAGATCCACGGATATTTCCCCGAATCTTTCCAGTCGAATCTTCCGCTGTCAATGATCACACCGCCCAGAGCCGTTCCATGTCCGCCGATAAACTTCGTCGCAGAGTGAACCACGATGTCAGCACCATACTCAATCGGCCTCACCAGATACGGCGTGGCAAATGTAGAGTCCACGACAAGCGGAATCTTGTGTTTATGGGCAAGCTCTGCAAGACTTTCCAGATCCGCCACATTGGAATTCGGATTACCCAGCGTCTCTACAAAAATTGCTTTTGTATTTTCCCGTATTGCCTTTTCAAATGCGTCCTCTTCTTCCGGATCCACGAATGTTGCCGTGATCCCGCTCGTGAGAGGCAGCGTGTGGGCCAGGAGATTGTAGGTCCCTCCGTATATGGTCCTGGAAGCAACGATGTGCTCCCCCGCCTTTGCCAGTGCCTGAAACGTATACGTAATGGCCGCTGCACCCGAAGCTGTCGCAAGAGCCGCCGCGCCGCCCTCCAGAGCCGCGATCCTCTGCTCAAATGCATCCTCTGTCGGATTGGTCAGCCTCCCGTATATATTGCCGGACTCCTTCAGGGCAAAAAGATCCGATGCATGCTGACAGTCATCAAACACAAACGATGCCGATGCATAGATGGGAACCGCTCTTGCCCCTGTCGCCGGATCCGGCTGCTCCTGTCCGATGTGCACCTGTTTAGTCTCAAAGCTCCAGTTCTGTGAATTTCTGATGTCTGTCATGTTCGTCTCCTCCATTTTCGTCCGATCGTATATTAAAATGATCATCAGCGTTTTATAGTTCTTTTTCTTGTTGGATTCATCCTATCATAGTTTATATTTCCCTGCTAATACACAAAAAAAATACCTGATCATAGGTTCATCCTATAACCAGATACTTCTTCAGCGCCTCGATATACATCCTCCCCATCTTTCCGGGCATCGTATTTTTCCTCATGATATAGCCGATGTCCATGACGCTGTTGTGATTCTCCGCGTCGTCCCGGAACGGAACTGCCGCAAATTCATTGCCGTTTAGTTCCTCGCAGATGATCCCGGAGCAGAGGGTATAGCCGTTCAGCCCCACCATCAGGTTCAGCATGGTCGCCCTGTCATTTGCACGGATGATCCTTGGATATTCATTGGTAGAGAGAATCTCTTCCGCAAGGTAAAAAGAACTGTTATCCCCCTGCTCGAACGCAAGGCAGGGATAGTCTGAAAGTTGGCTGAAACTGATCGACTCTTCTTTCGCCAGCGGATGGTGTTTCCACAGATACACATAAGCCTGGCAGTCGATCAGATGATGGAACTCCAGACCGGCCGAGCGGAGCAGCTTCTCCATGCTCTTCCGGTTAAAATCACTGAGATACAGGACACCGATCTCGCTTTTCATGGTGCTGACGTCACTGATCACTTCCGCGGTCTTTGTCTCGCGGATGGCGAACTCATATTTTGACATATCAAACTGTTTCGCCATATCTACGAATGCTTTCACGGCAAAGGAATAGTGCTGGGTGGAAACGCCGAATTTCTTCTTCCGTGATCCGTTCTCCCCATACTTCTCGAGGATTACTTCATACTGACCGTAGAGCTGCCTTGCATACAGCAGGAACTCCGCTCCGTCATTGGTCAGAGTCACTCCCCTGCCGCTGCGGTTAAACAGCATGATCCCCAGCTCTTTCTCCAGTTCCTGCACGGCACTGGTCAGGGATGGCTGTGAGACATACAGCTTTTCCGCAGCCTTATTGATGGATTTCGTCTCGGCTATTGTAATGATATAGTTCAACTGGGTCAGCGTCATTTCTCCGGCTCCGTCTCTTTTAAAGCTTTCAGATTATGGCGCCCGTAGAGCACCAGCGAGATCAGCATCATGATTACACAGATCCCGATGAGCACCCGCGATACAGTATCCGGAATATTATACCAGAATACATGAAGGATCATCATAGCGTAGAGAAGCCATGTGTTGACCTTCCCGTGCCAGTCCGCTCCGAACACTTCTCCTGTCTTGCGGATCACAAGGAGACCGGTCACGCCCATGAAGAACTCTTTCACCACCATAAGGGCAAGAGGAGCGATCATCAGCGGGAAACGGGTCAACAGACAGAACAGCATGGCTGCCTGCGTCAGCTTATCCGCGATCGGATCAAGAACTTTTCCGAGATCACTTATCATATTGAACTTTCTTGCAATGATCCCGTCCACAGTGTCCGTAAGTCCGGAGAGGATCAGTATGATCCCCGTCCACAGATAGTTCTTTTCCACACAGTACAGCCACATAAATACCGGGATCAGGCACAGCCGGAAAAACGAGAGCAGATTCGGGATCGTCAGTATCCTGCTCTGTGAACTTCCTGTATTTCCTTCTTTCGTATTCTGTGAATTTATATTTTCTTTCATGTTTTCTGATTCAGATTTCATTCGTTTCCTCCTGTGAAATTCATCCTGTCGTACGGATAAGATGATAGGACGAATCCACAGACTTGTCAATGATTTTGGGCTCACTTTTGTCGTTGGATCCTTTATTGTCAATAGAGACGGGAAAAAAGCTGCCGGGACGCAGCAATGACCTTCCATCGGTCTTCCTATACCCCGGCAGATACTTTTCATTCTGTTTCTTATGCAGCGAAATTTCCTGTATACAGCTGGTAATACTTCCCTTTCGCCGCGATCAGCTCATCATGCGTACCTCGCTCGATGATCCGTCCCTGCTCCATGACCATGATGCAGTCGGAGTTCTTGACTGTGGACAGACGGTGGGCGATGACAAATGTCGTACGTCCTTTCATCAATGCGTCCATGCCTGCCTGCACCAGTTTCTCAGTACGTGTATCGATGGATGACGTCGCCTCGTCGAGGATCAGCGCCGGCGGATCTGCGACTGCCGCACGGGCGATGGCTAGGAGCTGTCTCTGCCCCTGGCTTAAGTTGGCTCCGTCTCCTGTGAGCATCGTGTCGTATCCGTCCGGCAGACGGCGGATGAACCCGTCCGCATTGGCCAGTTTTGCAGCTTTGATACATTCTTCATCCGTAGCGTCCAGCTTGCCGTAACGGATATTGTCCATCACGGTCCCGGTGAACAGATGGGTATCTTGAAGCACCATGCCCAGGGACCGCCTCAGATCCGGCTTCTTGATCTTGTTGATATTGATGCCGTCGTAGCGGATCTTGCCGTCTGCGATATCATAGAACCGGTTGATCAGGTTCGTGATGGTCGTCTTTCCTGCTCCCGTCGCGCCGACAAATGCGATCTTCTGTCCCGGCTTCGCATACAGGCTGATATTGTGGAGCACGATCTTGTTCTCGTCATAACCGAAGTCCACATCGTCGAGGACGACTGCCCCCTCCTGTTTCGCGTAGGTCACAGTTCCCTCCGCCTTGTGCGGATGCTTCCATGCCCACAGATTCGTCCGTACCGGAGACTCGGTCAGATTGCCGTTCTCATCTTCCACGGCGTTGACAAGCTCTACGTATCCCTCGTCCTTCTCCGGCTCCTGATCCATCAGGTCGAAGACACGCTGCGCGCCGGCTGCTGCGTTGACGACGAAGTTGATCTGCTGGCTGACCTGCGTGATGGGGTTTGTAAAGCTCTTATTCAGTCCGACAAATGTGACGACCGTACCAATGGTGACGCCTGCCAGACCGTTGATCCCGAGGACAGCACCTACGATTGCGACCAGCGCATAGCTGATCCAGCCGATATTGGCGTTGATCGGCATCAGCAGGTTGGCGTAGCGGTTCGCCTTGTTCGTACTGTTTCTCAGTCTTTCATTCACTTCGTGGAAATCTCTCATCGCCGCCTCTTCATGGCAGAATACCTTTACCACTTTCTGCCCGTCCAGCATTTCCTCGATAAAGCCGTCCACGGCTCCCAGATCGATCTGCTGGCGGATATAATACTTTCCGGACAGCCTGGAGAAATTCGACGTAACACACAGCATGACCGCCGCTGTCAGGATAGAGATCACCGTGAGCGCCGGGTTCAGGATGATCATCGTGATCAGCGTGGCCGCCATGGTGATCACTGAGTTAATGATCTGCGGGATGCTCTGGCTCAACAGCTGCCTGAGCGTATCCACATCGTTTGTGTACACGGACATGATATCGCCGTGTGCATGGGTATCAAAATATTTGATCGGCAGAGACTCCATCCTGCAAAACAGGTCGTCTCTTAAGTGGCGCATGGTTCCCTGGCTCACATTGACCATGATACGGTTGTAGGAAAATGCAGTGATCACGCCCACGCCCATGATGCATGCCAGACGGATCAGATCCGAGGCAAGGCCGCTGAAATCATCGGTGCCGTTCTGGAGCATGGGCGTAATATAATCATCCACCAGCGTCTGCGGGAATGTTGCCCCGACCACCGTCGCGATGGCTGTGATCAGGATGCAGACGATAACAAGTATAAACGGATATTTATAATAATGAAGCATATACCGGATGACACGGTTGATCAGTCTTGTGGCTGTATTGACCCGGCCTCCTGATTTCTTCTCATTCTTTTTCTCATTCATAGATCAGTTGTTCTCCTTTCCATGTTTTTCCAGCGCCCGGATCATGCCGGCTGGTCAAAGTCTCCGCTGCCCTCCAGCTGTGAGTTGTAGATATCCTGATAGATCTCATTATCTTTAAGCAGATTCTCGTGCGTATCAAACGCGTCGATCTTACCGTCGTCCAGCACCAGGATCCGGTCTGCGGACTCCACGCTGGAGACGCGCTGTGCAATGATGATCTTCGTTGTTCCCGGGATCTTCTTTGCAAATGCGGCGCGGATGCTTGCGTCTGTCGCCGTATCCACAGCGCTTGTGGAATCATCAAGGATCAGCACTTTCGGCTTCTTAAGCAGGGCGCGGGCGATACACAGACGCTGTTTCTGACCGCCCGATACATTGGAGCCGCCACGCTCGATCCTCGTCTCGTAGCCGTCCGGCATCCGGTCGATGAATTCATCGGCGCAGGCCGCCTTGCACGCCTCGATACACTCCTCTTCTGTGGCGTCCGGATTGCCCCAGCGCAGGTTGTCAAGGATCGTGCCGGAGAACAGGGTATTCTTCTGAAGCACGACGGATACCTGATTTCTCAGCACTTCCGTATCATATCTGCGGACGTCCACACCGCCTACACAGACGGATCCTTCATCCACATCGTACAGACGGCAGATCAGGTTGACCAGGCTGCTCTTGCCCGAACCGGTGCCGCCGATCACGCCGATGGTCTCACCGCTCTTGATATGAAGATCGA
>DWYB01000003.1 GCA_019118885.1 Candidatus Mediterraneibacter surreyensis
TCGTCGCAATGGATGCGAGTGAAAACATCTTGTTCCTCCAGATATTCTTGATACCCTGTTTTCCTACGTATCCAATTGTACTAATCCTCATTTATATACCCACCTTTTTGTTCATCACTGACGATCACGCCTTGTTTCATCGTGATCACCCGCTCGTTCATCTCATTTACGATTTCCTGATTGTGTGTAACGACAAGCACTGTCGTTCCACGCTCGTTTGCCTCTTTCAAAATACTCATGATCTCCCATGAGTTCGTCGGATCCAGATTTCCTGTAGGCTCATCAGCAAGCAAAATGGCAGGTTCGTTTACAAGAGCTCTTGCGATCGCAACACGCTGCTGCTCACCACCCGAAAGCTCTTTTGGAAAAGATTTGTATTTCTGTGCCAGTCCGACCAGAGAAAGAGCAGCGGGCACTTTCTTTTTAATGATCCTTGTCGGAGTCTCTGTCACACGCAATGCAAAAGCAATGTTTTCGTAAATATTTCTGTCTTTCAACAAACGGAAGTCCTGGAAGACAACCCCAAGTCCTCTTCTGTACTTCGCAATATTGCGGTGTTTCATCCTGTTCAGGTTCTGACCGTTCACGATGATCGTTCCCTCGGTCGGGTTCAGTTCCTTCATGATCAGTTTAATCAGAGTAGACTTTCCGGATCCGCTGTCGCCTACGATAAAGACGAACTCACCCCGTTCGATCTTTACGGAAATTCCGTTCAGGGCGGCGTTGCCTTTGGAATACTCCTTTGTCACCTTTCTTAATTCAATCATATGTTCCTCCTAATTATTCATACCCCTGCTCATATATTGTATGGATTCTGGTTTGCATTCCCCTGCTCTGTGATCTGCTCTCATCCTTTCGCCATGCAAGTTCGATTCCGGGCTCCACCCTCCATCTCACTTGGGCTGAGCGCCCTATGCTTCTCACCTCCCAGTTCCGTGCCGGACTGTGTCCGCACGGCCCTGCTCTGTGATCTGCGCATGGCTTGACAGGTATCAATATTCCAAAGACTCCATATAATTCATATATTTTACGACCATCAGCGCGATCTTGAATGTAATAGCATCCTCGAACACGCGAAGATCCAGACCGGTGCTCTTCTGGAGCTTATCCAGCCTGTAGACAAGAGTATTTCTGTGAATATAAAGCTGCCTGGACGTTTCTGACACATTGAGACTGTTTTCAAAGAACTTATTGATCGTCGTCAATGTCTCCTCATCAAAATCGTCCGGAGATTTCCCCTCGAAAATCTCTTTGATGAACATCTTGCACAGCGGGATCGGCAGCTGATAAATCAGACGTCCAATACCCAGGGTCGTAAATGCCACGATATCTTTCTCATCGAAAAATATCTTTCCAACGTCAAGAGCGAGCTTCGCTTCTTTGTAGGACTTGGAAACTTCCTTGATATCATTGACAATTGTTCCATATGCTATGCGGATCTGCTCTTCTCCTCCCTCATCACGGAGCGTATCCAGCATCTCTTTCGCCATCTTTTCAAGTTCTTTGTTTCCATCCTTGTCTGTGAGTTCTTTTACTACGATGATATTCTTCTCATCAACTGCAGTGATAAAATCCTTCGACTTTCCGCCAAGCAGACTCCTCACATTCTCAAGAGCGGCATTATCTTTTTCGTGCGATGTTTCAATAATAAAGATAACACGTTTTACTTCTGTGTCAATATGTAATTTTTTTGCACGGTTATAAATATCCACCAAAAGCAGGTTGTCAAGCAGGAGATTTTTAATAAAATTATCTTTATCAAAACGTTCCTTATATGCTACCAGAAGGCTCTGGATCTGGAATGCCGCGATCTTGCCTAACATGTATACATCCTCGGTATCGCCATCCGCCAGCAGGACATATTCCAGCCGCTGTTCGTCAAATATCTTAAAGAACTGGCAGCCCTGGATTACCTGACTGTCCGCGGGAGACTCGACGAACGACAGCACTGCATCGCTTCTCTCCTGGGTGCTCTCAAACGTCGCCGCTAATTCCTTGCCTTCCGTATCCAGAACACAGAAATCCACCCTGGATATACCTTTCAGGCCATCAATCGTATTTTGCAGTATCTGATTTGAAATCATACCTCTTCCTCCACTCCTTATCGAACGCTGTACACTTTTCACAAATTTAGAGCCAAAAAAATATTCATTTTCACATATTCATGTATTATATTAATGCAAAACATCAAAAAAAGAAAGAGGAAATCCACTTTTTTTATGCATTTCCTCAAATGTTTAACAAAAAATTCATATTATTTTTCTTTCTGCTGCTTTTCTACCTCCCGCCGGAACATCGTTTTTCGAAAGAAATGTCTGATCTGATGAAGCAATTTTCTGTCATCATAAGTTCTTATCAGCATAGGTCCGCAGCCAAACCACATTTTGGCATTGAGAAGCAGCCGATTTCTGCTGATAAAGCTTTCCTGATATGGCGCGGATAATACAGACAGGATACAATCTGTCTCTGTACCGTTGATATCATTGACCACTTCTTCCTCCCGTCTCTCATCCGGGCTTAAGCATGCATGTCCGGACAGACGTATTCCCCGGTTATATCGCCGAATCGCATTTTCCGTCATACTAATGTCCTCATCCGTCTCTGCTAAAATATAGACTTTGTTCTGATTCTTTTGAAGATATTTCATGAACATCTTCACAAAGACTCTGTTCTCTGTCTCTTTCAGTTTCACTCTGTCATGAATATCCGCAGCCTCAAGTATCTCAACTTCTCCCGGCAGGACAATCTTCAGTTCTTCTGTCTGTGCTCTCCAAACTTCGTCCTCCTGATTTCTCATCAGGTTATCCATAGTCATTATTTCTATTGTATCAACTGAGTCATTCTCCATGAACTGCATTGCTGACAGCATCGTTTCCTTTGCAGTCATACAGTCCAGCTGTACTCCCAGAACTTCTATCTTTTCTTCCATAACTACATCACCTATAGTCTCCCCAGCTGTACAATTTTAGCAGAAACCGGTATTTTTGTAAAGTTTTTACTTTTTCTCTCTCTTTCTTTTCGTCACCATTCCTCCGATTCTTCCGGTTTCTTTTGATGTAAGAGATTTCCATCCTTCTGCCAATACCCTGTCAAGAAGCCCTAATTCTTCCGCCACCTCATACTTCATTTTCTCCTCAGGTTCCAGATTATTAAGATTGATTTTCTTCTCTTTTTTCTTTGACACAGTACCCCTTCTTTCCGTTTTTCAGGAGTATTCCCGAAATCCTGTCAGGTTATTCACAAAAGAATACCGGACAGTTCTCGGAACCATCCGGCATTCTTTCATAGGGCTTTTTTCTTTTTTAAATCACCGGACTATCCGGTATAATGATTGCGGCTATGATATACGCTAATATTCCGCCGCCTGTGCATCCGAACAATACAAACGCCAGTCGTATCAATGTCGGATCTATATTAAAATACTCTCCGATACCTCCGCATACTCCACAGAGCATCCTGCTGTTTCTTGAACGATATAATTTCTTTCCTGACATAATCTGTTTTCCTCTCTTTCTCTAATCAAATATGTTTCCAGTTTCTTCCCGGCACTATTCAAACGCGATCTCTATCCTGCCGATTTTACATTCCGCTTCCAGCAGACATCCGCTGCTGTTGTCTATCCTCGTCTTGTTGCGGATTCCGCTGTAAGTCTCGTCACCTACGACAAGTTCCCCCGCCGTACAGGACAATTCATAATTATAAGTCTCCATCTGACCCGGAAGCGTAAAAAGGATCTCGCCTATATCGCAGTTAAGGTCTGCGTTCTGCAGCACCTCTCCCTGCAGTGAGATCTGACCCGCTCCACAGTCCGCCTCAAGTACGTCTGCATAGAAACCTTCCGCAATAATCTGTCCGGCTCCGACTTCAAGGGAAATCTCTCCTGCTGAAACGCCTTCCATCTCAAGCAGCCCCGCGCCTACGTCGGCGGTAAATGAACTGTAGTATTCACCCTGGGGAATACTGATATACAGCATACCCGGATCCTCTGCATTCCAATGGAATCTGTGATGACTTCCCGTCTCCACCTCCAGCTCTTTGCCGTCCTGAGAAATGATGACTTTATCCCGGATACCGGACCCAAGCTGCGTCGTATCCACCAGTATCTTATCTCCGTCATAAGGAACTACACTCACTCCCAGATTGGACAGATCCAGCGATATTTCATCAATCCCTTCATACGCCGTGATCATATTTCCATCCGGTTCTCCCGGAACATATCCGTTGTCATGTATTCCACTGTCTGTTATAATATCCGGCAAATCGTCCAGTTCATCCGGAACTGTAGTTTCTGTCACCACTCTTCTTCCGATCCGCTGCAGCCAATCATGCACAGGACCCGCTTCGTCTGTATTACTCAACATTGCAAGCCCGCCCAAGGCGATGCCGGCCGCTGTCATCACAATCCCGGCTGCCGCCATGACCGCACATACGATCCAGAACACTTTCCATCCTTTTTTCACCCCTTACACCGCCTTTCCATAAAACGGTCTTCTGCACAGATTCACAAATCCCCTGAGCATCGCCGGATACACTATGATACAGAGTTTCACCGCTCCGACTGTAGCAACCAGTCCGAGCACAAACAGGAGGATTCCGATTCCTGCTGTCACAAGAGCTGCCGGAGGCACCGCGATCGCAGCGACAAGTCCGACGACCACCGTAACTCCTCCAGCGATCATAATTGATACCGCTGCGATAACAAGAACTGCAAAGAAACACACCACAGCCACAACAATGCCGAAAACTGTAAGAGCAATTCCCAGAGTTACCGGCCACAGTACGATCGCAATTGCAATGACCAGAATAAGTTTCAACGTGTTACTGGTCCACGGCCTGCTGGTTTTCGTACCGCCCGTCGCACTCCCGGAGCCATTTCCCGATCCGTTCTGCGCGGATCCTGCCCTGGAGCCCGCCTGGCTGCCGGCGCTTCCATCGGAAGAACGCTGTCCGTATTTCTCCATATAATCCTTATGTTCATAATCAGATTCATTGAATTCTGTTCCGTAATAATCCGCCTTGATCGACTCGGCCACTTTTGCCGGACTTCCCAGTTCCCGGATCACATCTGCCTCATTTGCTTCGCCGGCATCCGCGAAATAATCTGCATAATACTGAACCGCCGCCTGCCGTTCCTCTTCCGGCATATCGGCGAGCAGCCGTTCAAGTTCAGCCATAAATTCCATACGGTTCATGCAGTCACACCTCCCTCAAATATATCGTTGATCTTCTGTATATAAGTCTTCCACTCCGACTTATACAGGCCAAGCTGCGCCATTCCTCTGGATGTCACTTTGTAATATCTTCTGTTTCTGCCGTCAAACTGCCTGTCATACACTTCCAGACACTCATCTTTCTGCAGGCGCCGCAGAACCGGATACAATGTCGATTCTGACACATCTATGACTCTGCGCACATCCTGAGTGATCTTGTAGCCATATGTTCCCTCGTCCTCCCGGGAGACAACGGCCAGCACGATCGCGTCCAGAAGCGCTGCACCTGTGTTAAATACCATGCAACCACCCTTTCCGTAACGGGGCTGATCTCGCCATCACGCCTCTGCTCTTTTCTTCAACCCATAATACTGTGTCGTTTTCTATATTATATTTTGTATAATATTAGTTGTCAATATAATATTGCTTAAATTATATGGAATAAATTCTAAAGATTTTCTCAAGAAAGAAAAATGGCGGATAGCCGCTCTGCATACGCTCAATCCATATGCTCGCGGCTATCCGCCGATAAATATTAGAATAGTTTGTCAAATCTTTCCATTGCTTCTTTCGTCTTCTCATGGGTTCCGAATGACGTCAGACGGAAATGATTCTTTCCATTCACACCGAATCCTGCTCCCGGTGTTCCGACTACCTGAATATTCTCAAGGAGATAATCAAAGAGTTCCCATGACTCCATTCCGTTCGGGCACTTGAACCAGATATAAGGAGAGTTTACACCGCCTGTGAACGGAATATTTTTCTTCCGGAGAGTCTCCGCGATCACACGGGCATTTTCCATATAATAGGAAATATTTTCCATGCACTCATTCATGCCCTGCTCTGTGAACACCTGCGCAGCCGCATACTGGATAATGTACGGTGTTCCGTTGAACTTCGTGGACTGTCTTCTGTTCCACATGTCATGCAGGCTCAGCTCTTTGCCGTCCGAAGTACCAAATACAAGCTCTTTCGGTACAACTGTATAGGAGAAACGTGTTCCCGTAAATCCGGCTGTCTTGGACAGTGAGCAGAACTCAATCGCACACTTCTTCGCCCCTTCCACCGCATAAATGCTGCGCGGCAGTTCCGGCTCGGATACAAACGCTTCATAAGCTGAGTCAAAGAGAATCACCGCCTCATTTGCAAGTGCATAATCCACCCACGCTTTTAACTGCTCTTTATTGTAGCATGCTCCGGTCGGATTGTTCGGGGAGCACAGATAGATGATGTCTGCTTTCACGGAATCATCCGGCATAGGAAGGAAATCATTCTCCTCTGTTCCGTTCATATAGATGATCTGCTTTCCGTCCATTGTGTTTGTATCCACATAGACCGGATATACCGGATCCGGCACAAGAATTACATTGTCTTTTGCGAAAAGTTCTGTAATATTTCCGGTGTCGCTCTTTGCTCCGTCAGAGATAAACACATCGTCCGGGTCAACCTCCACACCGTTTCTTGCATAATAATCTGCAACGGCCTTGCGAACGAAATCATATCCCTGCTCCGGTCCGTATCCTTTAAAAGTCTCGGACACCGCCTGCTCGTCCACTGCTTTATGAAGGGCATCGATCGCGCTCTTTGTGAGAGGACGGGTCACATCTCCGATCCCAAGGCGGATGATATTTCCCGCTTTATCGGGATGATTTTCCTCATATACCTTTACTCTGCGTGCAATCTCCGCAAAAAGATAGCTGTCCTGTACGTTCAGATAATTTTCATTTAATTTTGGCATCGTTCTCTTCCTTTCCATATAATCTGACGCTGGTCTCTCATTACAGCGCCGATCGTACATCAGAAAAAAGCGGGATGGCTCTGACCTGCCGCACCATTGCAGCATGACAGGGCTCAGGGGCCCGCTCTAATAATCTGCATCACTATATTAGCAGAAAAGGGCGGATTTTAAAAGTGGTCAAAGCAAAAATGTGGGAAATTTCGATTTTTCGTACCGACTCAGGAAAGGAAAATCGTTTGAAAAGGGAGCAGATACGGAATGGCTGTCTCACGTATCCGCAGGCAGAGAAAAGGTTGATCCCGGCTCCGGTTACAGAGAATAACGCAAACTAATAAATCAGCATATCAGCTAAAAGCAAAACGGGCACGCGAAGAACTC
>DWYB01000042.1 GCA_019118885.1 Candidatus Mediterraneibacter surreyensis
CTAGTACAGTGAAAAATAAATGAATAGCTATATCACGCAGAATGATTTCTTCATATGCAAGGCGGAGGAATGAGGCGTAGCGGTGGCTACGTCGATTGACGACAACGCCGCAGATGAAAAATCAGGCAAGTGATATGGCTGATTATTTATTATTCACTGTACTAGCTCACGCATGCAGGGAGCGCCGCATGATGAGCAAAACAGCCGCATATGCGGCAGTTAGTACCGCAGGTACGATTTTGCGAATCCACAGGCGGCGCGGGTGAGCGGACGGACTCCGTGAATGAAGTGCCGTCTACTCCGCCTGTAAGGGATATGTCTCCAGATCAACAATAAACCTGCTGCCCTTTCCCGGCTCCGACTGGGCCCGCAGCCTGTGTCCCAGCTTATCTGCCGCAGTCTTACACAGATACAGTCCGATTCCGGTAGACTTCTTATCCAGCCGCCCATTGTATCCGGTATATCCCTTTTCAAAGATTCTCGGAAGATCTTCCGGTGAAATGCCGATTCCTGTATCCGTAACAGAAAGCTGCTTCCTGTCATCCGCCGATATGGTGACGGTTCCTCCCTCCGGAGTATACTTAACCGCATTGGACAGGAGCTGTTCGATAATGAAAGAGAGCCATTTCTCGTCCGTCACCACCCGTTCATCCGTTCCATTATATGCAAGCCGTATCTTCCTGCGGATAAACTGTCCTGCATATTTCCGCACCGCCTTCCGGACGATATCGTCAAGCTCATACTCCTGAATGACCAGATCGGAAGCCCCTTCGCCAAGCCGGATATAGTAAAGCGCCATCTCGGCGTACTGTTCAATGCGGAACAGCTCTGCCGACAGTTCTCTGTTCTCCTGTGTATCCTCCTGCTGGAGCATGACGCGCATAACCGCGATCGGAGCCTTGATCTGATGCACCCACACGGCATAATAATCATTCATATCGTTCCGGGCGCTGTCCCACGCTTCTTTCCTCGCCCGGTTTGCCTCCTCTTCCCGGAGCACAAGAGCCTGATAATCTCTCTCCGTCAGGCTGTCTGCCCGGGGAAGATACTCAGCGCACGGCGTCTCTCCGGGATGCAGCCGCTCCAGCTCGATATGTTTCCGTCTGTATTTCAAAAATCCCAGAACTAAAAAAAGCAGTCCGAACAAGGCAGATAACAGAAGCGGGTACCACACCGCTTCCATCCGGATCCCGTACAGGGCAAATACACCTGCAAATACCGCTCCGCTTACTATCGCCCAAAGCCACACATAGCGGCAGTCATAGAGATATCTGAAAAACTGTTTCATTTTCTCATCTTCCCTCCGTATCCTGCGTAATGATGTATCCCTCGCCCACTTTGGTCGTGATAAAATCCGTAAGGCCTGCTTTCTCAAGTTTCTTTCTCAATCGCGCAATATTGACCGTCAGGGTATTCTCTTCAATATAATTATCCGTCTCCCACAGCTTCGTCATGACCGTATCCCTGCTCACCAGTCTGCCCTTATTTTCCATCAGGGTCTGAAGGATACGGAATTCATTTTTCGTCAGATCAATCTTCTTCCCGTCAAAGGTGAGCGTCGTATCATACAGGTTCAGTATCGCTCCTCTGTGTTCCAGTACAGGAATCTTTCCTGCCAGATCATAGGTCCTTCTGAGCACTGCCTGGACTTTCGCAGTCAGCACGCTCAAGTCAAAAGGCTTTGCCACAAAGTCGTCGCCGCCCATATTGACCGCCATAATGATGTTCATATTATCCGCCGCCGAGGAGATAAATATGATCGGCACATTAGATATCTTCCGGATCTCGCTGCACCAGTGATAGCCGTTGTAGAACGGCAGTGTAATATCCATGAGCACCAGATGCGGATCATATGCCGTAAATGTTGTAAGCACGTTCTGAAAATCCTGTACATAGTCCGCCTCATTGCCCCACATCTTCATTTCTTTCTGTATCGCCTGCGCCATGGGCAGGTCGTCTTCCACGATAAGTATCTTATACATAAGCCCTCCTTTAACAGACAGATCGGTGCACAGCAGACAAAAACTCCGCCATACACCGATCAGTATAACAAGATTCTCTTTTTTCTACAATGTTTCAGGAGAGATTACTCTCTGGATATGAATCGCAAGGAATCCGATCTCTTCCTTTCCCACCGGCTTTTTCAGAGCCTCGCTCATATACGTGCAGACTTTTTCCGCCACACGCCCCGTCTCCGGGTAATTGGTGAAGATAAAATCATTAAAGTCTACATTGGTAGTTTCTCCGTTTCTCGTTCGGGCCACCATATAATACAGATGACTCATCAGACGGGTATATGCCAGTGAATCCTCAGGAAGCTTTTGCCGGAATTCCTGTTCGATCATCCGGATCCCTTCATTAATGATCCGTGTCGTATCCAGTGCTACAGACACCTGCTCATCGGACAGTCCGGCATGGATATGGAGCGTGAGAAACCCCGCCTCATCATCTGATATCTCATCCCCTGTCATCTCTCTGATAATATCCCGGCCGCGCATCGCCACTGCATATTCTTTTGAAAAGAGCACCCGGATATCCGGGGTAAACGGATTTGGAATCTGCCGGTTCTCCTTAGCCCGCTTCGCCGCAAGAGCGATATGATCAGCCATGGGGAGAAGTATCTCGTGATTTACTTCTTTAAAGACCTTTTCCGCCTCTTCTATAATACGACCGGACGCTTCAATAAAACTCGGATGTATTCCATTGACTACTTTGAGCACTGACTGCTGTTTCCGTCTTGCAACGAGAGAATATATTTTTGCTCCGGGCACACTCTCGATCTGCTGTGTCGGTTTCTTTCCGAATCCGATCCCGTTTCCCATCAGGATCAGTTCTTTCCCCGTCTCATTGTGATACACAAGAATTCCGTTGTTGTTCAGCACCTTTATGACTCGATACATACCTTCTCATAACCTTTCCGCCCAGTAACTCTTTCAAAAGGAAATGATCTCCGCCGTCTCATCAAGAGCATTTACCGGTCCTTCTTTTGCAAGCCGGATCTCTTCACCTTCCTGCAGGCTGGTAAATACGATAATGCACTCATCCGACTTTGCATGTTCTTTTATATATTCTATATCAAAACCGATCAGCTTGTCACCCTTTTTTACACTGTCCCCATCTTTTACAAATGCTTTGAATCCTTCTCCGTTTAAGTTGACCGTATCAACACCGATATGAATCAGATACTCCACACCGTCACCGCCGAGCAGCCCTACCGCATGCTTTGATGGAAATACAAAGGATACAGTCGCGTCTTCCGGTGCATATATCATGCCCTCTGACGGTCTCACTATATATCCGTCTCCCATCATCTTTCCTGCAAAGGCTTCATCAGACGCTTCCGTAATCGGCGCCGCCTCTCCGCTGACCGGTGAGCAGAGAACCTTTTTCACATGTCCGCCGTCGTCTGGCGTATTTCCCGACACTTTATCCGCCTGCTTTCCGGCGCTGTCCGCCACAGCAGCATCACCTGATATATCCGCATTTTCAGTATCGCTGTCCGAAATATATTCTTCGTTCGGAGCAGTCTCCAGATAATCCTCAAGATTAGATTTGATCACTGCCACCGATGGTCCGTAGATGATCTGTATCCCCTGGCCTTTTCGGATGATTCCGGACGGAGATGTGGCTTTCAGGATACTTTCATTAATCAGCTCGGGCTTCACTACTGTACAGCGAAGTCTCGTCGCGCAGCAGTCAACATCTGAAATATTTTTCTTGCCTCCAAGGCCCTGTGTGATCAGCACACTCTTCTCATCTCCTGCTGCCGGAGCGTTGTTTTTGTCTGTACCTGCACTCTGTTTTGCACGATAATCTGCCTTAGTGTAAAGCTTTGTTTCCTCCTCATCATCTTCCCTTCCCGGTGTCTTCAGGTTGAACTTCAGAATCAGGAACTTGAAGATGAAATAATACAGGAAGAAATAGACGATCCCTACTGGAATGATGAGCATCCAGCTTGTCTTGTCATTGCCCTGAAGGATACCGAACAGGAGCAGATCAAGAAAACCGCCGGAGAATGTAAGTCCTACTGCAATATTCAATATATGTGCAATCATATAGGCAGCGCCCGCCAGTATAACCTGTACGACAAACAGCATCGGCGCAACAAACAGAAAAGAAAATTCAATAGGCTCTGTAATACCTGTCACCATGGATGCCAGTGCCGCCGAGAGCAGCAGACCTCCAGCCTGTTTCTTCTTCTCCGGTTTCGCGCAGCGGTACATCGCAAGAGCCGCGCCCGGAAGTCCGAAAATCATGAAAATAAACTCGCCGGAAAAGTATCTTGTCGCATCTGCACTGAAGTGAACCGTATTTGGATCAGCGAGCTGCGCAAAGAAGATATTCTGTCCGCCCTGAACAACCTGACCGGCTACTTCCATCGTGCCGCCCACTGCTGTCTGCCAGAACGGCAGGTAGAATACATGATGGAGTCCGAACGGGATCAGCGCACGCTTGATAATACCGAAGATCAGTGTTCCCAGGTAGCCCGTTCCTGTGACAAGCCCTCCTAAAGCATAGATTCCGTCCTGTACAAAAGGCCATACAAAATACATTACGATACCTACGGCCACATAAGTGATTGTTGATATGATCGGTACAAATCTAGATCCGCCGAAGAAGGACAGCGCGTTAGGCAGCTGGATCTTATAGAATCTGTTGTGCAGCGCCGCAACTCCAAGTCCTACTATAATTCCTCCGAACACTCCCATCTGCAGTGACTGGATGCCGCACACACTTGTAATCGTACCGTCAAGCACATGTTCTGCAATCGTACCGTCCGCAAGAATATCTCCCCGGATCTCCAGCATTGCATTGATACAGATATGCATAACGAAGAATGAGATCATTGCCGCAAGCGCCGCAACCTCTTTTTCTTTTTTCGCCATACCGATAGCCACGCCTACCGCGAAGATCAGCGGCAGATTGTCAAAAATCACATTTCCCGCACTGCTCATGATCATTAGAAGCGCATTCAGGATCGTACCCTCTCCCAGAATGCTCTCAAGCCCATAAGTCTCGATCATGGTGGCATTGGTAAATGAACTTCCGATACCGAGCAGAAGTCCTGCCACGGGAAGGATCGCGATCGGAAGCATAAAGCTTCGTCCGACTCTCTGCAATACTCCGAAAATCTTGTCTTTCATCTTGTTTCCTCCTTGAACTCTCATTTCTGAATCCGTCATGTGTGCCGCATATCCCGGTAGCAGGCTGGCTCTTCACTCTTTCCAGCCGTGCTGCGCACCTCGATTCGCTCCCGCTTCATCTCGGTCGCGGGCTGGCGCCCTATACCTGAGTAGAAAAGCGTAACGGAAAGCAAGCTTTCCTTCCGCTTTTTTACTCAGGTGCACGGCTTATAGCTTACGCGCAAAAAAGGCATAAACTGAATCCTTTTGTTTGCTTATAGTGCAATTTTAAAAGGATAGTTTATGCCTGATGCTCAGTAACACACTATCTGACGTATTCGATTTACATACTAAGTATAAACAAATTTTCCACCAATAGTCAACTCAGAAATATTGACTAAATTTTCTCACGAAAATTGTGCAGTTTATACAGAATCATTCACCCACAATTTTCATGGCGATGTCTCCGTCCCCGCTTATGGAGAATCCTGTTTTCTCATAAAAACCTGCCATCAGTTCATGGTACTGATCCGGGCCGGTATAGCCAAGCGGCGCCAGTTCATAGCCGGTCGGTGCGGTAAGCAGCGTAACGCCTTTTTTACTCAGCTGATCCGCTATCTCATTCATACATACTGTTCCGTATCCTTTGCCTCGCAGGGCAAAGTCTGTAAGATAAAATTCTATAATATCTGCTTTTGTCTTGCTCTCAAGAATATATTCCAGATGAAATACCTGATACCCCTCCTCGAATACATCGACTGTCTGAGGACGATATTGAAATTCAAGTATGTGTGCGCTATTATCTTTGATCGTGACAGCACGGAAATATTCTTTTCTTATGTATACTGCTATTGACATGCCTCTCCTCCTGTCCTTGTGAAGATCTGCGTCGCTGTTTATATTATAGCAACCCCAAAAAAGAATTACAATCTGAACTATAATTATAAATTTGTATTTTCAAAACTGCCCTTTCGCTTTAAAATATATGCAATGAGAAAACTATATCGATAAAAGAGGAATACAAAATGAAAAGCATCGGAATCGACATCGGAACAACCACAGTCAGCTTTGCAGTAACAGATAGAGACACACTGACCGTCATACGAAAATATACTATTGCTAACGACAGTTTTATCCCGACAAAAAATCCTTGGGAAAGGATTCAGGACACATCTGTTATTTTAAGCCGGATCCTTCCTGTGCTCGATGAGATTCTGAATACATACAGCGATATCTCTGCCATCGGGATCACAAGCCAGATGCACGGCATTGTCTATACAGATTCCAGCGGTCATGCCGTCAGTCCGCTCTGTACATGGCAGGACGAACGCGGCAGCCTGACGGATTTTAACGGCAGGAGTATCTGCCGTATCTTATCAGAAGATATCGGCATAAACGCTGCCCCGGGCTATGGACTGGTATCACATTTATACAATATACGGAAAAGACTTGTCCCTGCAGAAGCATCATCTTTCTGCACAATTGGAGATTATGCGGGCATGATTCTCACCGGGAGACGATCGCCCCTCGTCCATATCAGTCAGGCTGCCGGCATGGGGATGTTTGATCTTAAAAAACTGGAATTCATGTATGGAAAGATATCAGATGCCGGAGCAGATCCGGCGCTTCTCCCGGAAGTAACGAAAAAATTTTCAGTACTCGGCAGTTACAAAGACATCCCTGTCTGTGTCTCCATCGGCGACAACCAGGCAAGTTTTCTCGGCTCTGTCACAGACGGAACTGATACTGTCCTTGTCAACGTGGGAACCGGCTCCCAGGTCTCCGTAATGTCCGGACAGTATACAGAGATCCCGGATATCGAAACCCGTCCGCTGACCGAATCTGCATACCTGCTTGTAGGTGCGGCAGTCTGCGGAGGCGCTGCATATGCATCATTAGAAAAATTCTTCCGCACATATGCCGTTGCTGCCGGGACGCCCGATGCACCTCAGTATGATGTCATGAAAAAACTGCTGGAACTGCAGGCTGAAAAGGATGTTGCCTGGCAGATACGGACGACTTTTGCAGGAACACGAAATAATCCGCAGGACTCCGGCAGCATCACCGGTATCCGGACTGATAATTTTCATCCCGCCGCTATGATCCGGGGCGTCCTAAACGGAATGGCTGAAGAGCTGTACGGTCTCTATCTCCTGATCGAGACAGGTACAGGAGATAGCAAGACAAAACTTATCGCTTCCGGCAATGCCGTAAGGCAGAACAAAGTGTTTCAGCAAATACTCCAGGACCGTTTTAATATGCCTCTTACAATCGGACAAAATAAAGAAGAGGCCGCATATGGGGCCTCTCTTTGTGCATTATCTGCTGCCGGGCTGCTGACTAAGCATCAGTTCCCGGTTTAGCCGGTTCAGTTTCCTGTTTCTTTCTCCTGGTCACCTGAAGCTGTACGTTAACGCCCAGAGGATTGATTACCACGCCTTTTGCGGAACCAACCAGTATATCAGGGATCTTTGCAGCCGGAATAACCACTGTTCTCATCTTCTGGCCTTTTGCGAATTTCTGGAATTCCAGCATATCTGTAAAGATGGGCTGATAGATATCTCCGTTTTTCTGTTTCAGAACCGGAATCTGCTTGTCCTCCTGAATAGCCATGATAAAGGTTCCCTTGCTGTAATGAGCCAGCAGCTCCTCCTGAAGTTCTTTCAGTTCCTCCGTCGGCTGAGGTTTCTCCTGCCGGCGCATCTCCTGCATAAAATAAATTGCCGTCAGATGCAGCGCCGGATTTTCTACCAGCATCTTTCCTTCAGGAAGCTGATCCGGATTCTTTCTTACGACCAGTTCTGAGAGCTGGATACTGATCTGTGTATCCGTGCCGTAATTTACTGCAAGACAGTTCACCCCGATCGCATACAGGCTGGTATAGAATGGAAGAAGCTGCTTCTCCTCCAGTTTCGCAACTGCTGTAAAATACTTTTCTTTTAAAAGCTCCTGCACCCTCTCCTTAGCGTCTTCTGCTCTATAGTATAAAAATATTTCGTCATCAAATGTCTCTTCATCACATTTCACAAAGGGAAGCTTTGTCACTGCTGACATTATCACATAGAGCTCTCCCGGATTTCTTAGAGCCGCTAAAGTTTCCTGCTTTGTGACCGTTGTACTGTTATCACTCATGTCCGTCTTTCCTTTCTATGTATGCATACCTGCCCTGCTATTGTATCATATCTTTCTCAACAGTTCCAACACATATGGAAGAAAGATGATACATCCGATGATAACTGATATGATCGCGGCAAACAGAACTGCGCCTGCCGCCGTGTCTTTTGCAATCTTGGCAAGGGGCTTTTTCTCCTCCGTCACCAGATCCACCACAGCCTCAATAGCCGTGTTGACCAGTTCCAGCGCTGCCACAAGTCCAAACAGCAGCAGACAGATACACCACTGCGTGGCGCTGATCTGAAACAGCGTACCTGCAAGCGTAACAAAAATGATCGCAGCACAATGAATCTTCATATTGCGTTCATTGCGTATACCGGTCCATATTCCTTCAAATGCATATCCAAAGCTTTCCGTGATTGGATTTTTCTTTCTGTTTTTCATAGTCTATTTCGCACCTTATTTTCTTTTTGACAGCAGATGTTTGACAAACACATACAGCACGATCACAAATGCCAGCATATATCCGAAAGCCCCGAGAACAGGAATCCCCAGTACTTTTGGCGTCATATCTGTCGTACAGATGATACTTGAACTGATGAGCAGGGCCATCACCCACAGCCCCATAACAATATTTCGGACAAGACGCCTTAAAAGCTCCGCCAGTTCATCCGTAACCTGAAGATCCAGATTGACTTTCGCCTGTCCTTTCAGATATCCGCTCATCATATCCGACACCATGGACGGAATATCAAGAGCTTTCCTAAACGAACGCAGAACACTTTTCCCGCTGCTCTTTAATTCTTTCTTCAGATCCAGATTGCGGAAAAATTCTCCTGACATATGGGCTGTAGCGATCTCCACCATATTGATGTCCGGCGCAATGTCAGCCAGCACTCCCTCCATATGCGTCAGCCCCCGAGCCAGCATTGTCAGCCCGTGAGGCATCTTGATCTTATTGTTCTTCATAACATCCATCAGATCTGTCATAACAGCAGCCACATTGATCTGCCCCATCTCCGTATTGCCATATTTCAGAAGAAGGCCTTCAATATCCTCATACAGTTTTCTCTGATCCGGACGTTCCTTAAACTCTCCGATAGCCAGCACTGCCTGTTCGATCAGCCCCACATCGCTTAGAGCCACACCCTGTACCGCTTTTCCGATCATCTCCCGGTCATGCTCTGTCAGACGGCCCATCATTCCCATATCGATCCAGATGATCTTGCCATCCCTGATCTTTACATTTCCGGAATGGGGATCCGCATGAAAGAACCCGTCGTCCATAACCTGCTTGATATAATTGTCGACCAGCTTGCTGCCGATCTCTTTCAGGTCATATCCATGCTCTATGAGCGCGTCCTTGTCGTCGATCCCGAACCCGTCAATATATTCCATAACCAGTACGTTGACCGTAGTATACTGCTGATAAAGGATCGGAGTGCCAACGAAATTCACTTCCTTGTTTCTGCGGGCAAATTCTTCCATATTGGCTGCTTCTGTGAGAAAGTTCATCTCATCTCTTGTGACGGACCACATCTCATCCAGCACAAGATCCAGATCCGCCATCCCCTTGATACTGATCGGCGGCATCAGCTTCACGGCCTTGTGGAGAAGATCGATATCTCTCGCCATTTTCTCATAGATGCCTTTGCGCTGAACTTTCACGACTACGTCTTCACCGCTTTTGAGAACCGCCCTGTGTACCTGGGCAATAGAAGCAGAGCCCTGTGGCTTCTCTTCTATGGAAGAGAACACTCTCTTCCATGATCGGCCATAGGACCCTTCGATCACAGAGATCACTTCTTCAAACGGCATGGGAGTCACATCGGAGCGAAGCAGCATCAGTTCATCGCAGTAACGCTTGGGCAGGATATCCGAATGCATGGACATGATCTGCCCCAGCTTGATAAACGTCGGACCCAGATCTTCAAGGATCGCCCGCAGCTTCTTCGGGGTGACTCCCCGCGTAATGTTATGTTTTCTCAGTACGGCAGTGATCTCGCGCAGTCTCGAATTGTATTCGATCGGCTCTATCGTACTCATTCGTCCTTATCTTCCCCTGCCGTTTCTTTCTCTGCCAGCTGTTCTTTGAGCGCTGCGATCTGCTCCGGAGTCATCCTGCCAAGCAGATCTGAGATATCGCTGTCAGATACGGACTTATCCTCTTCTTTTTTCTCTGTTGCCTCCTGTACCTTCTGCTTGATATTGTGCTTCAATTCCTCATTGAGCACTTTTCCCTGTTCTACAGTCAGCTCGCCCTTCTCTACCATCTCGTCCAGAAGATCCTTGGACTTCTCCGCTGTAACAGCTACAGCTCCGATCCCTGCAAGTATTACCTTTTTGATGTTGTCACTGAATTTTTCCATGTCAATGTTCCTCCTTTTTGTCACCATATTCTGCCTTATATCTGTCAATACATTCTTCAATAACCTGTACAGCGCCTAACGCCCCGTCAAATTCATTCACCGCAGTCTTCTTACCTTCCAGATCCTTATATACACTGAAGAAATGCCGGATCTCATCAAAGATATGCTTCGGCAGCTCCGAAATATCCGTATATGCTTCGTATGTTGGATCCGCCCATGGGATTGCGATAATCTTCTCGTCTCCTGCTCCGCCGTCCGTCATCTTCATAACTCCGATCGGATAGCATCTGACCAGAGTCAGCGGTTCCAACGGCTCCGAGCACATGACAAGCACGTCCAGCGGATCTCCGTCATCGCCCAGCGTGCGCGGTATAAATCCATAATTCATCGGATAATGAGTTGATGTATACAGAACCCTGTCAAGAATGATAAGCCCTGTCTCCTTATCCAGTTCATACTTCTTCTTGCTTCCTTTTGAAATCTCGATCACAGAGATAAAATCTGTCGGAAATATCCTGTCTTCCCTGATATCATGCCATATATTTCCCATAATATCCTCCTAACATTTATTCCGGTCCTATGCTCCCGGTCACAGCTTTTCTCGGAGCACTGCCTCCACAGCCGCACAGGCTTCTTCTTCGTCCTCCCCGGACACCTTTACACTGATCTCGTCGCCGCATTTTGCCCCGAGCGACATGATCTGCATCAGATTTTTCGCGTCTGCCTCTTTTTTTCCCTTACTTACAAGGATCTCTGACCGGTATTTCTGTGCTTCTCTCACAAGCATTCCGGCAGGCCTTGCATGGATTCCAACTCTGTCAGTGATAACATAAGCAAACGACCTCATAATGTTATCTCCTTTCCTTTTGTTTATTCCGGAATCCTCCGGTTCTATCTTCTTCTATCTTAACACTACACGAAGAAAATAGAAAGACGAAAAAGGCCGATCCGGCACATTTATGCCGGATCAGCCTCATATATTCTTTCTTTATATGGCTATACCATTTTCAATTACCGAGCATCCTGTGCAGATCCAAGAGTGATACTCAGCGTCTGTTCCTCATATCCCTTATCTCCGGAACGCTGTATAGTAAGATCAACTTTCTCACCCGCTGCATAATACTGGAGCACATCCTGAAGCTGACTCATACTTGTGATGCTTCTGCCATCCAGCGATGTCAGGATATCGCCTTTTTTCAGACCTGCCTGATCGGCCGGACCGCCATCTTCAACTTCGGCGATAACAACACCAGCCGGGATTCCGTACAGTTCAGAAATATCTGTCGACACGTCCTGTCCCTTGATACCCATATAAGATGCTTTGCTTGCATCTACTTTCTGCCTTGTCTCCTGATTCATCATATCCTGCAGGCTGTCCTGCGCTTTATTAATCGGGATAGCAAATCCGATATTATCTACCGATGCGCCCGATGAAGATGATGACGTCTTAGCTTCATTGATACCTACCAGCTCGCCTTTCATATTCAGGAGAGCGCCGCCGCTGTTGCCTGAATTGATGGCCGCGTCTGTCTGGATAAGACCTGTTGATGTAATAGTTGTACCGCTTGCATCCTCCAGAGTAAGATCGCGATCCAGAGCGCTTACATAACCGCTTGTTACAGACTGACCATATCCAAGTGCGTTACCGATGGCAACGACCTGATCGCCAAGCTGCAGTTCATCGGAATCACCGATCGTAGCTATCTTGATCTGTTTCATCGTATCATCCGGTATATCAGAAAGTTTTACTGCAACCACTGCGAGATCGTTGTTTACATCTGTACCCTTGATCTCTGCTTCTACACTGGACTCATCTATAAATCCCACCGAAAGGCTTTTTGCACCTTCTACTACATGATAGTTTGTCGCGATCAGCAGTTCTGAATCATTCTCTCCTACGATCACGCCTGTACCTGCTCCCTCTACTTCGTACTGCTGTGTTCCTCCGAAGAAATTTCTCATCTCTTCCACAGACATTGTAGAAATGGTAACAAGTGACGGCATTGCATTCTGTGCGACATCAGCCACTGTGCCCGATCCGCTTTCGGAAGATGACGACGAACTTGATCCTGTTGTGCTCGTCTGTGCGAGCTGAACATTTGACCGCCCGCTTCCTGTAATCATATTTCCAACTGTATTGACGCCAAACATAGTGCCCCCTGCGATCAGTCCGAATACAAGTGCCATGGACACTACAACCGCCCATTTCTTTCCCATTGTCATCGGCTTCTTTGCTTTTGTCTTTTTGCTGTCATGATTCTGAAAACCGCCGTTTGATCCGCCAGCCGGTGGAGTATCATTCACTTCTGTTTGATTGAGCTGGTCTCCCGTAAAGTGATATTCATTGTTTCTATTCTCATTATTATCATAAAATTGTTCACTCATAATCTTCTGCCTCTTTTCCGCCTGTGGATCCTTATCAGATCTTTTTCTTTTTTACATTTCTAAAGATAGAAGATATTTGTGACGGAATTATGAAGAAGATACTAAAAAAATGTGATTTTCAGATTTTCTTTTATTCTATGATCATCTCATATTCCCACGGATTGCTTTTGATATCATACTTTCCTCCATCATCAGGCGGAATAAACCGGATTTTCATCACAGGTTCTTTCTCTCCTATATCGATTCTGTGGAAGTAGACTGTGATATCAAGACTTTCAGGCCACCCCTGTATATCTGTCGATAACTTTATTGTCCGAAACGAATTCTCACGGCACATCCGGAATACCTCTATGGCAAACCTTTCCTTGTCTTCAATATCGGAACTGTTTGCAGTTACGGTCAGCCGGCACTCTCTGCCGTCATATGAACTGCTCACAGCATCCGGTATACCGGAATCATTATACTTCCGATATTTATACAGCGTTTGCAGAAACAACATGATCACGATACAGACTGCTGCCACGGCTGTCATTATTATATAAATCTTCACTTTGTTGCGTTTTATCATTTCCGCTCCTTTTTGTCTCACTTTTACAACCGATTATACTGTCCGATTTGTATAAAATCAATAAAAATGGTGCAAAAAATGAGACAACCGATTGAAAGAAAGGATAATGATCATGCCAAAGCCCCGGAAAAATACAGGTGAGAAAAATCTGATCAGCTCGAATCTGATAGAATACCGAAAAAGGCGGAATTACTCCCAGAGAATGCTCGCTTATAAGCTCCAGTTGAACGGATATGACATAGATAAGAATGTCATTACCAGAATCGAGACAAACAAAAGATACGTTACCGATATCGAATTAAAAGCGCTCTGTGAAGTTCTGGAAGTATCTTATGATGAACTGATCGACGGAGGCAAATCCTGAATGATTCAGACATATGAGAGGGCGAAAGTTGCTTAATCCGCATCTTTCGCCCTCTCATATAATTCTTATGATTTATTCACTGTTACCTATAGTGTATCCAGATCAACCCGGATTAATTCTTCAGTACTGCCGACTACTTTTTCGGCGGCTCCCAGTATCTCCGGATTCCCGATCCCGATACATTTCATATGACCTGCATGAGCAGCCTCAACACCGGCTTTTGCATCTTCCACCACGATACAATTCTCATACGGCACTCCCAGAAGGTCCGCTGCTTTTGTAAACACTTCCGGATCCGGCTTCGGCCTTTCCACAAGATTCCCGTCCACAACCGCATCAAACATCGGCATAAGTCCAAGCTTCTCGAGGATCATTCCTCCACTCTTGCTGGCAGACCCCAGAGCTGTCTTATAACCGGCTTTTCTTATCTTATCAAGAAACTGCGGGATTCCAGGCAGGATTTCCGACTGATCCAGGTTTTCTATCATCGACAGATAATAACCGTTCTTCCGATCAGCCAGCTTTTGTTTCTCCTCTTCCGTATATCCGGTGATTCCGCCAACCTCAAGTACGATATTCAGGGATTCCATACGGCTTACCCCTTTCAATCTCTCATTATTCGCAACATCAAAATCAAATCCCAGCTCTCCCGCCAGTTTCTTCCAGGCCAGATAATGATATTTGGCCGTATTTACAACGACCCCGTCCAGATCAACAGCTCCTGATACAGCCTGTCCGCTGATCAGATCTTTTCCTTCCATCTCCGGAAGTTCGATATTCTGTATAGCATCTGAAACATTTACCAAAACATACACTTTATCTCCGGTTTCTCTGTTTTCTCTTATGAGTGACAGAACTTCGGGCTTGAGTTTCAGCACTTTCTGTTCCGCCAGCGGTGAAAATGCGCTCTCTTTCCTGCGGATGTCCAGCCGCTTTATCATTGCCTCAAAAATTTTCTTTCGATTGCTTGTCTCTGTCAGTTGTTTTCGTATATAAGAGAGCTCCAGTTTCTCCCGATTGATCCTTCTCGGAATCCCGGAAGTGGTCTTGCCGTAATAGTCGTTCCTTGATCCGAGCAGGCTGTGTATATAAATTCCAGGCACTCCCTGAAGTGAAAGAAGAATGGTCTCTGCCGCCAGGAATTTTGCAATCCGCTCTTCGTCAGATGCATCCGGTCCTGCCAATGCATCCTGATAATTAATATTCAATTCGTACGGACTCTTTGTTCCGTCTCCGTTATCCTTATAAGAAACCTCGCCGCCGTTTGTCAGTGCAGCGTCTACCAGAAGCTTCAGTTCATCCTTATCCAGCAGTCCCTCCACAGGTCTTACGCCGATCCTGTCGTGTGAACTCAGGAAGTTAAAATATGTAACCTTGTTATTCGGCAGCTGAAGACTCTCCAGCCAGTCTGACATAACCTGTGCATTTCCCTTGATCAGCGAGTACATCACCAACGGCGGAAGAGGGAACTGGTAAACAAGATCCGCTTCATCCCCATCCTTTCCAAAATAACTGATGTTATCCTTGTGAGGTACATTGGTCTCTGTAATAATCCTTGTTGCCGGGAAATATACATGGAGAATATCTTTCATCAGCTTGATGATCTCGTGTGTCTGCGGCAGATGCATACAGCTCGTTCCCAGCTTCTTCCAAATAAATCCTATAGCGTCCAGTCGTATGTATTTTGCGCCTTTTTCGGCATACATCAACAGGATGTCCATAATCTCTGCCAGCACCTCCGGACATCCGAAGTTCAGATCGATCTGATCCTCACTGAAGGTCGTCCACACATATTTTTCTCCGTCCTTTGTCTCCACTTTTGTCAGCAGAGGCAGTGCCCTCGGACGTGTCACCGTACTGTAATCCGCATCCGGATCACAGGTGATAAAGTAATCCGTATATGGCTTTTCACCATTCAAATACCCCTGGAACCAGCTGCTGCTCCTGGAGATATGATTGATCACCGCATCAAACATCAGTCCATATTTTTCCGAAAGCTTTTCGATGTCTTCCCATCCGCCCAGTTCCGGATTGATCTGGCGGTAATCCACAACAGAAAAGCCGTCGTCGGATGTATAAGGATACATAGGAAGCAAATGAACATTTTTAACAGAGTCTTTTACAAACTCATTCAGAAATTCATTCATCACTTCCAGGCCGTGTCTGTTCTGATCAGTAATCGTATCCCCATAAGTGATCAGAATACTGTCTTCCTCGGAAAAAGCTCTTACTTCTTTCTCCGATTCCTGATACTTTTCCAGCTTTTCTTTTAACAGCTTCAGCGCCTGCTCTTCTTTTCCTGGATCCTGATATATAACTTCAAGTCTTTCTTTGATTTTTGTTTCCAATTGTTCTTTCATTGCTCTCTCCCTGGAAATGACAACGTTGTCATTTCAAATCAAAATTTCTTTTTTTCAATTCTTTATGACTGTATTCTCCAAATGACAACGTTGTCATTTGGAGAAAAGAAAATCCTATGTGGATTCTCTTTCTATCACCTTGCAAGGAAATCTCAATGATTTCCGTTCTCCGGTTCCGCCATCCTCGATCTTGTTGATCACATAATCTATACAGCATTTGGCAAGCATCTCAAAATCCTGTTCAATCGTTGAGATCGGCGGGTAATAATATTCTCCAAGAGTAATATTATCGATTCCCAGAATAGCAATATCTTTCGGAATGGACAGCCCCATCTCATAGATTGCACGGTATACGCCCAGCGCACGTTCATCACCGGATACAAAAAATGCCCGTATATCTTTCTGTTCATTCAGAACTTTTCTGGCCATCTCGTATGCTTTTCTGATCGTGTCTACTCCGGCGAATATCTGGTAATTGCCTTTCTGCTCTTTCATCGCAGCCTCAAATCCCTGGATACGGTGTTTTGTAGACAGGAACTTTTCTTCTCCGATAAAGAATGCAATCTTCTCAAATCCTTTATTCGCCAGATAACATCCTCCTTTATAGCCCACATCAAAGTTATCAAGGCTGACTGACGGAATATCCGGATTCTCAGGCTCTCCGAATACTACATAGGGCACATTGTGCTCTTCGAAGTAATCAACTCTCGCATCCTGGAGGATATTCTCCAGCAGGATCGCTCCATCCGCGATTCCGCTGGCGATCAGATAAAACCCGTCTGTCTCATCTTCCGCAAACCGGTTACTGTTTGAGGGAGAAAGGACAATCTTCATAGAACGTTTTTTCGCATATGAAAATAAATGTTTCAGCATCATCTCATGCCATATACTCAGATGTTCTTCATGATGCCTCTCTGCAAACACCACAATAATATTCGTACGGTTCCCTTTCAGGCCCCGGGCCAGCATGTTTACCTGATACCCCTGTTCCTTAATGGTATTCATCACTTTTTCTCTCATCTCCAGACTGACATTTGGATTATTATTCAGCACCCTGGAGACAGATTTGATCGACACCCCGCATGCCTTGGCCACGTCTGCCATCTTGACATTTCTCATAAAGCCGCTCCTTTGTCCTACGTTGTCATTATAAACACTACTCACAGAAACTGCAATACCCTTTATTCATTTTCGTTACAATGTACAGTTTTTCATATTTGTTTTTGTGCACTATTACTTTTCTCCATTTTTCATCACTGTTCCGTTACAGGCGAGACATCGATTTCCCTGCAGGTCAGATGACTGCCTCTCTGCACAGAAAGACCGATGCAGCCCGTAAGATAAGGCTTCTCGCTATCTTCCACGCATATCTGAGCCTGCCCGCCGAAGTCCGCGCAAATACGGTTTCCCTGTACCCAAACTGTTATTTCATACTCTTTTCCAAGCTCCCACGGGAAATCAATCTCTTTAAGTATTTTATAGCCGTTTTGATTCTTAAGGATTCCCGCTTTCTTTCCCGGAAGGAAACCTGCCGCATAGGAGCGTACAGCGCCCTGCACCCGCACATTGACCAGATGAAAATCACCGGCTGAAGGTGTGATCAGAAACCGGGCCTTATAGTCTTTCCAGTCGGATCCGCCTGTATAAACTTCGCCAAAATCCGCACACGACAGATGCAGTTGTCCGTTTTCCAGGCAGCTGATGCCTTTCAGCCTTGTAAACTGGCTGATCTCCCTATGGAGTACTGTCCACGCCTCTTCATTCTCCTGTTCAAATTTCACAGAATAAGCCGGAGCGCCGTCCGCATATAGATCGTCGATCATACCGGCAAACTCGATCGCCGGATGATGGCTTCCTTTTACATGAAAGCAGAAACCGATCTCTTCGACCAGCCCGCCTGCCAGAGAGGGAATCTGATATTCCAGTGTTTCCCATCTGCACTTATCTGCACTTATCGTTTCACTTTGATATATCTCTCCTGTATGCTTTTCCCTTGCATACAGGCTCACCAGAGCCTCATTTCCATAGTCAGGGATAAATACGCTGCCCCGGATCGTCTGCCCCGGATAAACAACAGGCGAAAAAGCGGGATCATACCTGCTGTCATAGAAATCTTCCGGTGTATAATAGGTCTTCTTATAGACGTATATATTCTCTCCCGGATTAACCGGTCCTGCTGAAAATTTCAGGCTCCGTTCCCCTGTGCACGCCGTCTCGTCCGTATTTTCAAGATGATACTTTCTGTTTTGATCTTCACGTTTATCCAGACTTTCCACCCGGATCCTCATTGCATGTGTGGAACCCGGGAACTCAAAATGGCAGCTGTTCGGCCTTTTCTCCGCAATCTCTTTCCATATACCCGGAAGTTCATCTCCCGTCTGCATGCACGCCAGTCTTGCAAAATACAAAGCTCCCGCAGGGATATCAGTAATATTGAGCGAGCCGAGCACACTTGAACACGCAAGAAAGTCATTGATCGGCGCTCTCCATTTCTCATATCCGATTCCCTCGAGACCGTTTCTCACACCCATAATGGTCGCAACATTTCCCACATTACAGTCTGTATCCCATCCACACATATTGCAGATGTTCAGCGTGTCGGAAAAATCCCCCTCTCCATATAAAAGTGCAAGGATCATAACAGCCGCATTTGGAATAATATGACAGTTTCCAGGATATCTGTCATAGCCAAAATTATTGTGAACATATTGGAAACATTCTCTCCATCCGTCGCTCCTGTGCGACTCATAGTGCTCTGTAACAGCCCGTACAACCCTCGAATACTCGCAGTCATCCGGAATATAGGACAGCCCTTTCTCAATGATCTTTCTTATATCCCGTTCCACAAAAGCATAGCTGATGCAGACAGCCACAAAAATTCCTCCGTATATACCATCGCCGTCGTGCGTTACGCTGGCTGCCTTTGCCGCATTTTCCGCCGCAAGATCAGGATCTCCCGGAGCTGTAAGCCCCCATGTATCAATAAAGATCTGTCCGCCGATCTGTTCTGCCATCGTTCTTCCGTTCTGCAGGATACTCCCGCTTCTCGGAGCCGGGATTCCGCTGCGCAGGTTCAGATATGCCGTATGCTCCGTGGCCACTCCGTATCCGCCCCACCAGAAAAATCCATGCTCAAAAGGCGCATAATTTAATAACGCGTCAGCCACATCCTGAGCTTCCAGCGTTCTTTCCTGTTCTTTATCCTCCAATGCACGCACAAAAAACAGTGGGCCGTTGCTGTCATCATCTGCTGCAAATTCATGATAATCCACAGGATAATCCGTCAGGTTTCCGTATATATTTTTTATCTTTTCATAAGTCCATCCTTCCACAGGCGCTCCCAGACGGATACCTATAATCTTGCCCAGCCATCCGGCATATATTTTTTCAACAAAATCCTTTCTCATACAACTTCTCCTGATTATCTTACATGTAATTTTTCAAAAAGTTTTAAGGAGCTTACCTACAGATATTATTATCGACATTTGCATCTTCCCTGTCAATCATCAAATCAAATTAACAAAACCGGAAAAGAAGCGGAATTTCTATTTAAACTCCGCTTCTTTCCCGGTTGTTCTATGTATTTCTGCAAAGACAATACACTATATTATATCTTACATTATTTTGCGGAAAAGCTCTTTCAAATCGTCTACGCTTGCATCTTTCGGGTTGCCCGGCGCGCATGCATCAGCGTATGCGGACTCTGCAAGGAACTGCAGATCATCCTCTTTGATTGCCTCCAGTTTTGTCGGAATTCCGACGTCAACAGAAAGCTGACGCACAGCATCGATGGCAGCTTTTCTGTATTCTTCCACCGACATATCGTCCACACCTTTTACTCCCATCGCTCTTGCGATCTCACGGTACTTTTCTCCTGTGCAGTCCGCGTTATATTCCATAACAATCGGAAGCATCATCGCGCAGGCAACACCGTGCGGTGTGTCATATACAGCGCCCAGAGTGTGCGCCATAGAATGTGCGATACCGAGACCTACGTTTGAGAATCCCATACCGGCAATGTACTGGCCGAGCGCCATGCCGTCGCGTCCTTCCTTTTCATTGGCAACTGCGCTTCTCAAGGATCTGCTGATGATTTCGATTGCTTTGAGATGGAACATATCTGTCATCTCCCATGCAGCTTTGGTTGTATACCCTTCAATTGCGTGAGTCAGGGCGTCCATTCCTGTCGATGCCGTAAGTCCTTTCGGCATAGAGGACATCATATCCGGATCCACTACTGCGATGACCGGCATATCATGAGGATCCACGCACACGAATTTTCTCTTCTTCTCTACATCTGTGATCACATAGTTGATCGTAACCTCAGCTGCTGTACCCGCTGTGGTCGGCACTGCTATGATCGGCACACACGGTTTCTTTGTCGGCGCCGTGCCCTCAAGGCTTCTCACATCTTCAAATTCAGGATTGGCGATAATAATTCCGATGGCTTTTGCCGTATCCATAGAGGATCCTCCACCGATCGCTACGATGTAATCCGCTCCCGCGTCTTTGAACGCCTGCACTCCGTGCTGCACATTCTCAATCGTAGGATTTGCCTTAATATCTGAATAAATTTCATAAGCAAGCCCTGCATTGTCAAGGACATCTGTCACTTTCTTCGTCACTCCGAATTTGATCAGGTCGGGATCCGAGCATACGAAAGCTTTTTTATACGCCCTCGCCTTTGCCTCAGTGGCAATCTCCTGGATTGCCCCCGCTCCGTGATAGGATGTCTCGTTGAGCATAATTCTGTTTGCCATTATTATCAATCTCCTTTTCTTTTCCGGACTTGTCCGGCTTCTTATGTTTATAGTTTAACAATCCTGAAAGGAAATAGAAAGTTACAAAAAGGCATATCTGTCACTCTGCCCAACTCTTTTGCATCCTGTTTTTAAAGCAGTTCAAGCTTCCGGAACAATTTATCAAGCTCTGCAGGCATCGCATCCACCAGCGATCCCGCCATCTGTTCCGGCGTAGCTTTAATCCGCCCCAGCACCCACTGAACTGTCATATAAATAGATCCCTGACAGTACATTTCCAGAAGGAAACGCATATGCTCTGTTATCTTTCTTCCGGTCTTTCCCTCGATCCGTTCCGTATAGAATCTTAAGATCAGATGGAAATCATGCTCGCGCAGATTATTTTTGGCGTCGTTTTTAAACGCTGCCTTAAAAAACAGTTTTTCATCTTCAATATAATAAAATTTGTTCACCAGCCCCTCATAAACCGTCCTGCCCTCTCCCATATGTTCAAAAGGTTCCAGCAGGATCTTATCGAAATACCAGTTAATCAGATCATATTTGTCTTTAAAATTACGGTAAAACGTCTGCCGCGTAGTTCCGCATTCTTCAACAATCTCCTTCACCGTAATTTTTTCAACCGGCAGTTTTGCCATGCACTGCTTCATTGCGTCCGCAAGCCGATATTTCATCCTTTCACGACCGGCTGTCTTTGTTTTCTGTGCTTTTGTCTGCTGTAAAGCATTCATCTGTGTCTGCTCCTATCCTGTATGTATCTTTCTCCATCATGCAGGAAATACTGTTTCTCTGTCAAGAACTGATTCTTAAAATTTCAAAAGATTACGGATATAACCAAGACCGCACTGTCATTTTTTCGTAAGGGATGATCCGAAGGAACATTTGAGATGCCACGCACTGATCACAGATACAATAGGTACTGTAAGGATCACTCCCATAGTGGATGCGATTCCCTGTATAATCTCAATTCCGATTGAGTACATATTGGTGATCTGGACAATACCATACCCATAAACATACATAAACACAAGCGTGTTAATAGAACTTCCCGTAAAAGCCAGTATCAGTGTATTGGACATTGTTCCCATCATATCTTTTCCGACACGTATTCCGGAAGTGAAAAGTTCTTTCCGGCTCAGCTGCGGGTTTCTGAAATGTATTTCACTGATCGTGGATGCGACGGACATCGCAACGTCCATAACCGCGCCCAGCGCAGAAATCAAAATCCCTGCATAAAGCAGTTCCCCTATTCTCACATTTGTCATCTGTCCCACATACTCAAGCTGTTCAATATCTGAAACATTATAGCCGGAAATGCCTGCTATCTTTCCAAACACAACAGCAAGCACTGCCGATATCCCGACGCCCGCTACCGTCCCGATCATGGATGTTATACTTTTACTTGAAAGGCCGCCGATCAGATACATGGTAACAAATGTAGTCAGCACCGCCACAGCGGCTGCGGCCAAAACAGGAGAAATTCCTCTGTATATCATGGGGAGAAACAGAAACACAATGCACACGAAAGTAAACACAAGAGCTATGGCGGAATTAAAGCCCTGTCTCCCTCCGATTATGCATAAAGTAACCAGAAACAAGAACACAATCGCATACAGTATCCACGTCCGGTCCTGACTGAACACTGTAACATAGAGAGAGTCATCACTTTCATTTACCTCAGCGATGACTCTCATCCCTACCTCACAGTGAGCTCCGTAGAGATAACTCGACGAGCTCACTGCTTCTACTGTATTTCCTTTATAATCTCCGGTTAAAAGTTCAAGAGATACGATCTGATTTCCTATCTGATTCCCGGATTCCGTCTCATTATCTTCGACAATATCCACGACTCTTGCCTTTTCAAACGTCTTTCCTTCTGTATCATAAAGGCCGACACGGTCGATCTGATTATATCGGATCAGAAATACCGCAAATAAAACCGTTATCAGAAGTATAATCAGATGTCTTTTATGTCTGCGGAGAATATGCATCTTATTTCTTTTTTCTCCTGATATATATTGTTGTTCCGCCTATCGCTGCAGCGGCTGCAAGTACTGCTGCAGGTATCACCACATTTGTAGAATCTCCTGTTTGTACAGGTTTTGTTGTCTGCGGCTTTGCATTTATCCCCGGCGCTTTTGTATCTGTTGTCTGTCCTGCCGGATTCTGTGTGGCGGGATCCTGTATAGTCGGATCCTGTGTAGTCGGATCCTGTGTGGTCGGATCCTGTGTCGGGTCTGTTGTCCCGCCCTGTGTTCCCGAAGGATCTGAAGGGTCTTCTGTATCTGCCGGGCCCTGCGCCGCTTTTTTCTCAAGAGCATCCATAGCGCTCTTAAGAGCTGTATATGCATTTGACAGCTCTTCCTCTGTTGCCTGCGCATTGTCATTTACAGTCTTAGCCGCTTCCAGAGCCTGCTGCAGTGCACTGAAACTGTCTGCAGTGTAGTCATCTTCCTTCAGGGCACCTGCTTCTTCGATCAGTCCGGAAAGCTGGCTGTGATCTGCGGACTTCACGATCATAAACTGGGTATCAATCTTCTCATCTGTGTCTGTCCGGTATGTATTCAGGGTCAGACTTGTCTCTGTCACATCGATAACAGAGTAGGTCGGCACGTCCTGCTGCCATCTGCTGGCAATATATGTCTGCTGTCTCGGAACCAGATCATAGTACTTACTTCCGGATGAAGAACCGGCTGTCAGGTACATAATTCCTTCCGGATTTACTGCCGCATCCTGCCCGTCTGTCAGACTTTCCACTGCGTCGTCGTCCATTACAGAATGCAGATACTCCAGATATTTCTGCTCTGCGGGATCAGTTGTATCATCCTGAATATTTCCCGGCGCCTCAAATCTGGTCTCCGGATCTTCTCCTGCATCCATATCTCTGTCCAGCATCTCGTCGAACTCATCGTCTGTATACTCGTATGTGCTCTGACCGCCTTTGAGCAGTTTTGATCTGGAATATGCGTGGTCGTGTCCGGTCAGAACGATATCAATATCGTTGGCTTCAAAAATAGGAACAAGGCTGTATCGAAGGTTGGTAATCTCCGGCTCGTTGGAGTGTTCGGCAGAACCATAGATATCCTGATGAAGCGTTACGATTCTCCATTTGCAGTCCTGGTTTGCATTCACAGTTTCCTCAATAAACTGTTTGTGCTCGCTGACGTTTGTATCCTGTGTATTCAGAATAATAAACAGAGCATCTCCATAAGTAAAGTAATAGTCGCCTCCGACATAGCCGTTATCGCCAAGGCTGCTCATATTTGCCGTGTTAAAGTGATAGGTGTAATTGGCGTTGTCTGCGTCGTGGTTACCTACAGTTGTGGCAACCGGAACATTCTTCATAAGTTCCGGGCTTAAATATCCCGCATACTCTGTCTCGCTGATTGTATTGTCATCTACTTTTTTCGCATTGGTCTGGATCTGGTCTCCTGAAGAGAGAATAAAGTTTGCTTTGTTACCTGTCTTCGCGTACGCTCTGTTCAGCGTATAATTCCAGTTGAACGTATCATTGCGGACCGCTTCTGACTGAGCTGTCAGAAATGTCGGTTTCTGGATATCTTCCGGTGTCTTCGCCTTCTCCTCATTGGAAGAACCGATCTGCGGGTCTCCTACGAAAATAAAGCTGAAATCACTTGTGTCGTCATCCGTTGTAAAAGAAGCCGTCTCTTTTCCTTCTACCTGATAGTAGTAAGTTGTTCCCGGCTGCAGGTCCTTCAGTGTTACTTTATTGCTCGTATACCCTGACTGTGCGGCCGTCTGTACCGGCTCCACTGCCTGTCCGTCGCTCAGGTCACTTTCTGTTCCATAGACAAATCCAGTGTTTTCACCGTCTTTGCTGTACCACGCAAAGTTCATCTGCGTCTCATCAGCTCCCGGTGACATAGATACCTGAGTCCAGTCATTTTTGATTGTCTCCCATTTATCGCACCATGCCTCCCAGGCTCCTCCCTGTGCCGCTGCAGTCTGACTTGCATCTGTCATTCCATCCGGAGCAGCGTCCGCAAAAACGCTCATGGGCTGACAGACCAGCGCAGCTGCCAGTATGAGCATTGCTGCTTTTTTCCACTTCATTGTCTTCTTCCTCCTAAATTTCAGTATATCTTCTGTGTCCGGAAGAGATTATATCATTAAAAAGGAAGGATTTTCCGGAGTTAACCGAGGTTTAACATAGCTTTCTCCTGCACTTTACTTGTCTATTACCGATGCAGTCACAAAAAGCCCCGTCGTACCAAATGTAGTACAACGGGGCTTTTATTACAGCTTACCTGATACGGTAAATATGTCTTTCCTGATTAGGCGTTCTTCTGAGCGATTGCTGCCTGAGCTGCTGCCAGTCTTGCAACCGGTACACGGAACGGTGAGCAGGATACATAGTCAAGTCCGATACTGTTGCAGAACTCTACAGAGCTCGGATCTCCGCCGTGCTCGCCGCAGATACCAACGTGCAGGTTCGGATTAACCGGTTTTCCTAACTCGATAGCCATCTTCATCAGCTTGCCGACGCCTGTCTGATCCAGTTTTGCGAACGGATCGTTCTCAAAGATCTTAGCGTCATAGTAAGCGTTGAGGAACTTACCAGCGTCATCACGGGAGAATCCGTATGTCATCTGTGTAAGGTCGTTTGTACCGAA
>DWYB01000004.1 GCA_019118885.1 Candidatus Mediterraneibacter surreyensis
AAAACTAAATCATCCTACTGGGAGCCACGACACGGGTCATGGCTCCCACCATCGGACGAGTGGCTCTCGATAACGGATTCCATGGCTCTATTCCAGGAGATTGGGTGGCTCCGCCACCGCAGAATATTCAAGAAGAACCCTAAATCTCCGTGACAAGTGATCTATTTATCCGTGAACAATGATCTGCTCACGCGAAATATACACGTTAGAAACGGCTGCAAAAGAGTATGTGGATTACGAAGCTTTCTGCCGCACCGATTAAGCGGACATCAGAGAAAAATTCTGCAAGAAAAAACGGATCAAATTGAAATGGGGTTAAAACAGAGGGCTATGTTGCCCTCTGCTGTTATAAGAATCCTGTTGAAATAAAGTAATAAGAGAACTTTTAAACACATATAGTTTCTACAAATCTCAATCTCATATCATTAATCGCGTCCGAAAAGATCTCTGGTATATACTTTCTCTTTTACATCATCCAGACAGCTGTCATACCGGTTGGCAATGATGCACTGGCTCATCTCCTTGAACTTCTCAAGGTCATTGACTACCTTGCTGCCGAAGAATGTGCTGCCGTCTTCCAGAGTCGGCTCATAGACGATCACGGTAGCTCCTTTCGCCTTGATCCGCTTCATCACCCCCTGAATGCTGCTCTGGCGGAAGTTGTCGGAATTGCTCTTCATGGTCAGGCGGTATACGCCGATAACACATGATCTTTCTTCATCTTTACTGTAGTCGCCCTTGTTATAATAGTCATAATATCCTGCCATCGAAAGCACTTGATCTGCAATGAAATCTTTTCTCGTACGATTAGATTCTACAATTGCTGATATCATGTTCTGCGGCACATCCGCATAATTGGCCAGAAGCTGCTTCGTATCTTTTGGCAGGCAGTATCCGCCATACCCGAAGGATGGATTGTTGTAGTGCGTGCCGATCCTCGGATCCAGGCACACCCCGTCAATGATCTGTTTTGTGTTCAGGCCTTTCATCTCCGCATAGGTATCCAGCTCATTAAAGTAGGAAACACGCAAAGCGAGGTACGTATTGGCAAAGAGTTTCACCGCCTCCGCCTCTGTGAATCCCATGACAAGGGTATCGATTTCCTCCTTAATGGCGCCCTCCTTAAGGAGTTCCACAAAAGTATTGGCCGCCTCCACAAGACGAGCATTATCTATATCTGTTCCCACGATGATCCGGCTGGGATACAGGTTGTCGTAGAGCGCCTTGGACTCCCGCAGGAACTCCGGGCTGAAAATGATGTTGTCGCAATGGTATTTCTCACGGACAGAAGCCGTATATCCTACCGGAACGGTGGACTTGATCACCATGATGGCGTCCGGGTTATTCCTGATCACAAGCTCGATCACATTTTCCACCGCGGACGTGTCGAAGAAATTCTTCTTCGGGTCATAGTTCGTAGGAGCTGCAATCACAACAAAAGCTGCCTCTTTATAGGCAGCTTCCGCATCTAATGTAGCCATAAGGTTCAGATCCCTGTTGGCTAAGTATTCCTCTATGTAGTCGTCCTGGATGGGCGATTTTCTCTGATTAATTAGGTTGACTTTCTCTTCAATGATATCCACCGCTGTCACCTCATTGTGCTGGGCTAAAAGTGTTGCGATGGACAGGCCGACATAGCCGGTTCCTGCTACTGCTATTTTCATATTTTTGCCATTCCTTTCTTTAGTCAAGGCACAAACAAATTATGAAAAATGTTCTGCCTCTCTAATCTTTGTTTTATAAAACTTTCGCAAATTGCTTTTTCGATATTTACTATTCACTCGGTTCAAATTGGCAATATAAACAATTAACTACCTCACTGTTTTGGACTAATCATTTTTACTTTTAGATCACTTTTTGTAACTTCAGATAAATCTCTTAGGAACACATTTCTTGAATGAGGGTTATTTTTATATAGCCTTTATTTTTCAAAAGTTACAGTGGTGATGGTATTAATATTTTGTTGGTGTTTCCTACTTTTAACTAACGCAATAAGTTAATTTGATTTGTTGTGCTAGTTAAAACGAGAAACTCCAACAAAATGTGCTATTCTATTTATAGGGAATATAAATTTAAAAAAAAGCATCATTATGTTGAAGTTTTAAAATAATAATACTATTACTATTACAACTTTTGAAGACATTATTTTAGCTTCATTTGTTATTATTGATGAATTTATATTTCCGGTATGTTCCTGATGCTGTATCCAAAAGAAGGATGTTTTAAATGTAGAACTTTCCGCCTCAGAGATTATTACTATTAGCATCTGCTGGGAACTAACCAGCATTGATTCGGAAAATGCATGGTTCTATTTTGTTAAAAAGAATTACCATCATCTATTCCCTAGAATTGGCATTCAAAGCCGTTTGAACAGAACCCGGAGATTTCTTCTTCAAGTAACAGAATTGATACGGCAAAAAATGTTTTCTGCTTTTGCAATGCCATAACAGCTGATATCTTGTTATAGACAGTTTCCTTTTGGCAATATAAGAGACCTATTGGGGCTTCAAAGCACATCCCCTGATCACTCTGGAAGGATTTATTGCTTCGTTTGAAATTACTCCTGCTTCTACAGATGACAAGGAAGGGCTCAGGGATCTGGCTGCAAATCATTCGAGAGTTACTATTTTGGGGGATAAAGGTTACATAGGAGAAGCCCTTACCCAGGAAAGGAAATGTCTTTTCCCAGGGGATTTACCTGATGGCATTAAAGCGATCCAATAGTAAAAATGATTGGCCGAAAACAGTGCGACAGTTGATCTTCCGTTTACGTCGCCGGGTTGAAACAGTTTTTTCACAGTTGAGTGAACAGTTAAATGCTGAACGGGTGCTTGCCAAAAGTTTTCAGGGTCTGTGTACACGACTCAAAAATAAAATACTGGCATATAATCTATGTCTGGCTCTGAATTATCTGTCGAATGTGAACTGCGAAATAGGAAAAATCAAGCAGCTTATCTTTTATCAGATAGCAGCCTAACAAAGAGTAGAAGGGGAATTTTTTCCCTCTCGCAACTTACACATACATCAATAAATTAGTACAACGGGTTAAATTATATCCTATTAAATAATTTACCACTTAAAAGTCTTTATATTCTTTTTAAAGTATTAAGTACTTTTTTATTAGTTAAATATGTTAATACAAAATATATTAAAACTGTTTCACCTCCGAAAATAAAAATTGATAAAATAGCATCTCTTGTTCCTAATATTATTTTTGTATTCATTACTACAAATATAGTTCCCACCATTATTATCAGATTTTTAATATATTGACCCGATAAATTTCCAATTGTTATATCTATTTTAAAGAATTTGTTAAATTTAACAATTATCATTACTAATGAAACGACAGATGCTAGAATTGTTCCTAAAATTATTCCATAAAAATCAAACAAAAATATTAACGAGATACTCAAAATAATATTAATAATACTAATTATCATACTATTAAGAGCTGTTGTTTTCGTATCTCCTTTAGCATAAAAATATCTATAAAGCAGGTCTCTAACAACATCTGTCTGTTGACCTATTATATATATTAAAGCTCCGACATAAACCCTATGTGCATCTTGGCTAGTAAACATACCATGCTGGAATAAAAGTACTATTCCTTCTTTTCCAACTGTTGCAAATCCTGCGATAATCATACAAACTATTGAATGAAATAGGAAAGTTTGATCCCAAAATATCCTTTGCCCTCCTTTTTCATTAATCCTTGAAACTATTTTAGGATAAGCATATATCAATAGGTTTCCCACAAGTACAGAATTCATCATTGATGATATTTGACTTGAATAACTAAGTAATGTTAATTTCCCAGCATCTAATTGGGTAACAATAATAGAATCTATAAATAGAACAAGCTGATAGATTCCGCTGCTAAATAATATTGGAACAAACATATTAAGTTTTTTCTTTATTTCTGGATTATTAAAATAAAAACAGGGCTTATATTTCCATCCTAATCTAATAGAAAAAAATAAGTTCATACCAAAATTTAAGATTATTCCTGCTGCTATAATCCAAGTGTACTGATAAATAGAAAGATTTCCGACTACTAATAGAATTACAACCACAATAATCTGTGATAGCAAATTAATTATTTTAGGAGTATTATACTTCTCAGTACATTGAAAATATGCAACAGTTATATTTGTAAGAGCCATAAGATATTGCGAGAACAATAATACCAATAGGATCTGGCAAGCAGTATTAATAAAAACTTCATCTCTTCCACTTAACATGCTTACTAACTCGTAACGGAATGCCGCAAGTACTATTATTATAATTAACAAAATTCCATATATAACAGTCAAAAAACTGTCAGTTATTTTTCTATCTTCTCGTTTCACATAACTAGGGATAATGATTGTCGGGATTCCACTCGCAATTATTCCAAAAATAAAGGAAACCATGTTGTTAGAAAAATTATAAGCATCCATCTCGGATGACACGCCAAAAATCCCTGCAACAATAGATGACTTCATTAACGTAATTATTTGTGTTATACAAGTAATTACTACCATCAATGCTAATAAAATAATATTTTTGTTTTCTTTTATTTTTTTAATCATTTTACTTCTAAACCTGTTTTTAATCTTGTATCTATTGCGCTGAATTGTTGTTCCGCAAAATTAATCTGATTTTCCACATTGAAAGATTGATTTTTTAAACAATCTTCCAAAAGTCTGTCTGCTGTATATTTCTGTTTTGCTAGTAAATTCCAACTTCCACCCTGATATCCTATATCTTCCATAACATTGGACTGTTTTTTGCTATATATAATTGGAAATACTTTTTTACCTAGCACCCATCCTAATATCATCGCATGAAATCTGGTCGCGAAAATATATTCACAATTGTTAAGTTGATTAATTATTTCTTTAGTATCTCCACCATAGTTACAAGTATTAACATACTCTTTCTTTTTTACCATACCTTTAATAATTGATATAGCTTCTTCATCTCCCTCATCTTTACAAAAAGAAAATATTGTAATTTGAATTCCTTTATTAATAGCTATATCGCATAATTCCGCTAATACGTGATAATATATATGTGCCATTTCACTAATATTTTCCCGTCTACTTAATTCAATGACACTAATACCAATGCCCTCTCCTTTTTTTAATTTCGGAATATTTTTTTTTGAGAAAAGAATATCTGGAGCATATCGAACTGACGGAATATCTTGAAATAATTGATAGGAATATCTATCCCGTAGACAACAATCTCCTGCAATCAGAAATTTATTTCGTACATTATCCAAATATTTTTTGCTTCTATAAGGTCCAAAATTAACCCCTACATAATATATTCCCTGATCCTCTTTTTGAACTTTTCTTTCATAACAATTTATAGATTCAATGAACATGGATCCGCCAATTTCTATAATTAGATTTGCGCGCCTCTTCCACAAAATATTTCCTTCTGAAATATTTATAACTCTAAATTTATTTAAAATTCTTAATAAGAAATAATATAGATTTGAAGGATAACGAATGTTCTTTTCATTAATAAAAGCATCTTTATACTTTGGGGCTCCAAATAAATAAAAAATAGTCTCCGGATATCTTCTCACTAATGTTAGAATCATCAAATCGTCCCCTAAATTCTTTTTGCAATATGCAATCACATATACTTTTTTCACCATAGACCTAACCTTCCTAAAATTATCCTTTGGAAATACTTCTATATATTTTATATATTTTGATAAATATTTCAGGTGATATGCTTAACATTATTGTCATTATCTTAATTTTAAACGGATATGTTTTCTTTTTAAGTATATTACTCATATTTTTTGTAATTCGTCCATATACTTCAGGCAGTTTTTCTAAAAAAATCCCCGAGTCCAAAATTAATAAAATTAAATCCGTACAGAGAAACACCTCTTTTTTTTGCAATAAAAAAAGTATCTCTTTATTATCAAAATTGTCTTTCTTCTGCCGGTCAACAATATTAAGTGGTTGAAAACTTTTTTCAGATATTCCGCTCCTCATCGCAGATCCAATACTTTGATAATAAAAATAAAAAACTTTATCGAATGATAATAACGACTTTGCTTTCTTGCAACATTCATATACAAATTGACTATCTTCGCCGATTGACAACTCTGGATCGAAAGTCCTTTCCCCTATTAAATTTTTACGAAAAATTTTATTAAAAACACATGGAGATATTTTTTGTTCAAAATACGCAAACAGAATATCTTGAGGATTATCATAACATTTATTCTCCATAAGTTTAGTTTGTTCCACGTAATTATTTTCATCTACAATAGCATATGAGCACTGTACAATATCTAGATTTTCATTTTCTGCCACTCGTACCATATTTTCAAACATTTCTTCTGATATCCAATCATCCGCATCAACAAAACCTATGTACTTTCCTCTAGCTAATGAAAGTCCAATATTTCTAGCAGTTGAAACTCCTGCATTTTCTATTTGTTTTATTTCTATTCTATTATCATTCTTTTTAAACCGACTCATAATTTCCAAGCTTTTGTCAGTGCTGCCATCATCAATTAAAATTAATTCCCAATTTTTTAAGGTTTGGCTTACAACACTATCCAAGCACTTATTTAAAAAACGCTCTGCATTATAAATCGGAATTATAATTGACAATATCGGATTATATTTTTCACCGCTCATTAATTAACTTCACTCCACTTTCATATCTGAAATAGCTATCGTGATTCCCAATTATCTGGTCACAAGATACATAACAACAACAATAGGAAATTTGTTTATACAGCATCATAGGAAGCCAAAAAGTCATTGACTCATATCCATTAATAAAAAATAGTGGTGCAAAAAACGCCACGAGTAGCATTAGCATAAAGTAATGATTACCTTCTTTTACTTTTAGATTTCTAGCAAATATATATATATATATTAAACTTGCAAAAACACCTTGACCAGTAAGAATATCTAAAAAACAATTATGCGTCACAAATTGCGTTAGTCTTTGTGAGAATACAGCTCCTGCTTGTAATCCACTACCTATAAATGGATGTGCCCAAAATGCATTTAATGCATCCTTCCAAATTATTAATCGTATATTATTACTATATGAATCTGCATTTAACATTCTTTCAAATAAAGCTGAGCACATCAGTAATCGATAAATTATAAAGATTAAAATCAAAAACATAAGAAAAAATAAAATTTTTCTGACTGATATTTCTCCTGTAAATAATATTTTAAATACTGCTATTAATATTACTAGTAACGCTGAAGCAAAAGCACCTCTTGAACCTGTAAAAAAAATTCCCATAAAAGTAACAATATCCATAGCCAGAATGAGTATTCTCTTTTTTTTAGAAAACAAATATGAATAAAGGAGATATGCAAATCCTGGAACTAAAAAAGCTGCTAAATAATTTGGATCTTTTCTAATATCTCCTATTATAATTGATGCTCCTCCGCTCCATAAGATATCCACTCCCATAGTCAAATCGAGTAAAATCCAGATACTGATAACCACAGTCATCACTGAATAAAACTTCAAAATAGCCCTTATTTGATGTGCTGATAAGTTTACCCATGTAATCAAAACGTACAAACAAATACATAAAATCAATGATGTTCCCGTTGTATTCCAAGATACAAATTCTGATGTACTAGTACTTACCCAGGCCGATACAATTAGTAAAGCAAATGGAATATACTCGATAATTCTTTTTTTTGTTTTTTTCACTAAAAGATATGCAAAACATAATACCATTGAGAAAAAAAACGCCTCACGAATCGCACCCACGCTGGCATCATATTCGCTTCTATTAATAACCTGAGCAAAAATCAATATATAAAATGCCATTGATATTCCATTAAATCTAATTTTCAATTTGTCTTTTTGCGTACAATTTATCATTTTCTTTAATTTCCATCTCTTATATAAGCGGTAATAAACCAAATTTTTTAACTAACCCAAACCAACATTTAAAAGTAATTGTCTTTTTATCTCTGGCATCATATCTTTCCTTGATTAAACTCTTACATTCTTTATACTTAATTTTATTTTTCAACAGTCTTATTCTAAAGAAACAATAACAAATCAATCTCAGCTCAACAGGGTAAACTAAATGCTTTACTATATACTGATTTGTCAAGAAATTTTTATCCCTTTCTTTTCCCTCAATACGATTTACTGTACTTGGAAGATGAAGAACTACTAACTCACTAACTTCATGAATTTCATAACCATTATTCCAAAGGAGAAAAGAAGTATACATTTCTTCTGATCCAAACATCAACCGTTGAGGATATAATTTTTCTAGATTTAATGCTTCCTTTTTTACTATATGTGCTCCTCCTACAAAGCACCATATAATAGTCTCCCCACTATCTATTGTCATTCTAAATTTACAATTATGATTAGTATTAGTAGAGGGTTCTTTAATATCAACACTAGCTGCACCAACATACCTATGGTTATCCATATACGAAATCAATTTGACAAAAAAATCTTTTGAATAAATAATTGCATCATCATCCAAAAAAAACACATATTCGCCGTTGCATTGTTTCCAAGCAGCGTTTCTTCCGCCTGCTACTCCTAAATTTTTCTTCGAAAAAAAGTATTTAACCTTATTTCCACATTCTAAACAATATTTTTCTACTTCTTTCCGGTTTTGTTCTATAGAATTATTATCCCATATTATAATCTCGGTATTTTCAACATCATCTGTATAGCAGGACTTTATCGCTCGTTTAACTTCTACTGGTCTATTATACGTAATAATTGCTATTGATAATTTAATTTTTTCCTTCATAATGTTTTATATACTTTTCTAAATAATGCTTTTTCTGCCTATATTTTACATTTATCCAAATTGTTTTATCTGCATCTATCTGAGATTGCCGCTTAAAGCGGTACTACTTGAATCTTATTTCCTTGATTAATGCCCGCTTTCTTACATTTTTATCACCTCTTCTATATTATTACCTATTGATAAAGCGTAATATCCTCTATTCATGAAGATTTTATTTGCTCTATAATTCCTTCTGTCCATTGTGTACCTTTAATATGCTTTAAATCGATATTTATCTTCCCGAACATAACAAACTTAGCGGATCAGTTTTTTCATTTACATACCCATTTTTCTCTGCTTTCTAATATTGTTTTTTTTCTCTTTTCTAAAGAAAAATGTTTTGTACAAATAATTTTCTCTTTATATTTTTCTGCAAAAATATCAATGTTTCCTATTACTTTAGCAGGATTTCCAGCTAAAATAACCCCTCCTTTTTTAGGCGATTTTGTAACTACACTCCCAGCTGCAATAATCGTATTGTCATAAATTGTAACACCATAGAGTAACAAACTATGAGATCCAATAAAGCAGTTATCCCCAATCGTAATTTTCCCAAAAAGATCATATCCATTACCATATATTTTAGACACAGAATTATCGTGTGTAATAAATGTAACATTTCCTGAAATAGTTACATTATTTCCTATTTCAACTAAATATGGTTCAACTGTCATAATATTACAACAAATATTACATCCTCTTCCTATTTTAATACCTTTTTTTCTAAAATATCGACTTATTACTTCTGGATTTCCACCCTGGATTTTATATTTTATCTTTGCCCATATATATTGAAGCTCGTTCATTTTATATTATCCTTTTTAAATCTTATTTTTAACTTTACTAAAAATCTTTTTTATTGCTAGTAATATTGCCTTAGGCGAACGAAAAATCAAAACTCCATACCGGATAGCTTTTCTATAGTTTCTATCTTTTAAAAAAACGTATGCAATTTCAAAATTATTAATACAATATACACATCTTCTCTCTCTGTCACTTAACGAATTCATAACTGATGCTACTGACTGAAAAAACATACTCTTAAATTGTATTAATTTTTCTCCATCGGGTCTATTCATAGTATCGCTGACATCGCAACAATGCAGAAATTCATCTAACTGATATAGCTTATACTTAAATGTAAAGTTTACTAATAACTGTAAATCCTGATGCCTTAACAATTTTTCATCAAAATATCCAACGTCGTCTAAATAAGAATGCCTTAATAATAACGTACCGGTTGCTATATCACTCTTAAGCATTAATATATCTTTATATATATATCCATCTTCATATTTAGGGAGTTTTGCTATTTCTTTATCATTGTTATATTGTTGAATCCGGCAGGAGACTCCTCCCCATTCATCTGTACGTGATTTTAATTCACATATTTGTCGTTCTATCTTTTCCGCTTTCCACCAATCATCATCATCCAAAAATGCAATAAATTCCCCATTCGCATTTTTGATTCCAAGATTTCTAGCAACAGCCCCATTAATGTGCTTCCTTTGACAAATAAATCGGAATCGTGAATCTGATTTATATTTATCTACAATCTGAACAAGCATTCTTGAATATTTATCGTCAGGATTATTGTCATTAACTAAAATCAATTCAAGTTTTTTATATGTTTGCCCTAATACACTTTTAATGGCTCTATCTAGTTTATCTGCACGTTTATAGGTTGGCATAATTACGCTTACAAGATCTTTTTCATAGTTAATCATCAATATATTTCTCCCTAGCTAATGTACGAAACACCCAACCTCTTATTTTATTAGGTATTAAAATTTGTACTATAATTCTTTTAACACAATTAAAAAGAAAAGTATGTACTCCTATCAACTTCTTTTTTAACATATATGTCTGCAATTTTAATTCACTTTTGCAATACTTTATTCCTCCCCGTCTGTTATACATATCTTTGCCGACTCTCACATTCACTAATACGCTACCTGTATTAGCAAATTTGCAATTACATTCCATCATTCTAATCCACAAAAAATAGTCTTCATTCCAAAACCAATCTTTATATCCACCTGCCCTCAAAACAGAATGCTTTTTATACATAACAGAAACGTGATTCATTGCGCAACGTACCTTCATATATTCTCTAATTGCTTTATCACTTTTTGGAACTGTTCTCTTTCCAACAATATTTTCTTCGTTGCCTATAAATTCCGTAATATCTCCTCCAATAATATCTACATTATTATGACTAACAATGTATCTCATTTGTTGTTCGAAACGATTCGGTAGCGAAATATCATCACTATCCATTCTAGCAATCCAGTTATTTCTTGAACATTGTACAGCCAATCTTAAAGCATTTCCCAATCCACAATTTTTTTCAACTCTTAATATATTAAAAAAAATATTATTTACCGAACATTTTTTTCTATATTTTTCAATAATTAACTCTATTGATTCTGGAATTTGACCATCTACTACTAATACAATCTCATCTGGTTTAAGGGTTTGGTTAATAATACTCTCCAAGGCTCTATCAAACCATTTCGGATTATCTTTCCCATAAACAGATATTGCAACAGAAAATAATGGAAACAGTTCTTTTTTTATTACATTTTCAACGTTTAATATATCCATAAAGCTTCACCATCAAAAGAATACCGTCGTTCTCTCTTGTATTATTTTTGCTCTTGACTGCATTTCTATATACTCATCTATGCTTATCTTGTTTTTTCTTAATAAATAGTCACCATAATCCTCTGCTGTAGCCATATTTCCCTCTGTAATTCCTTCCTGTCTTACAAGCGCCTTTACCACAGTTTGTAATATAATTTTCATATCACCTCTAAACGTAATCTTTTCAATATACTTAAGATCCCAGTCCAACTTCTTCTCCCAATCAATATCATTCCGGCCATTGACCTGGGCCAATCCAGAAAGTCCAGGTCTTACCTGATGGCGCTTTCTTTGTCTGTCAGTCATAAAAACCATGTCTCTTACAAGCTGAGGCCTTGGACCAACGATACTCATGTCTCCCTTTAAAATATTGAACACTTCTGGGAGTTCATCCAAACTAGTTTTTCTCAGCGCCTTCCCAAATGCCGTAAGCCTAGCTTCATCCGGCAGCAAATTTCCATTTTCATCCTTTTTGTCGGTCATTGTACGAAATTTATAGAGTTTGAAAAGCTTTTCATCTTTTCCTGGACGAATCTGTCTAAATAAAACAGGTGATCCAAGTTTTATTCGTACCAAAAGAGCTATAATAAGATAAAGCCACCAAAATGCAACGAGCGCTAAACATGAACAAAAAATATCCATTCCTCTTTTGATGTTTTTTTCATAAAAAGTTTGTATGCGCTGTGCATTCTCTTTTTCGTCTTTTCTAAAATCGTTACTTTCTTTTCTTTTAAATGTCGAAGATACAGTTTTTACAGATGCTACTATAATTCCTGCTCCCACAAGTATTATCCATCTGTTTTTTCTCCTATTTTTATTATTCCTCTGCATCTTTACTCAAAACATCCCTTCACAATCTCAATCACTTTCTCCTGCTCCTCCACCATCATCTTATTATCACTCGGCAGACACAGTCCTCTCTGAAAGATATCCATCCCCACATCCAGCGGCTTCCCGTCCTTCCCGACAGCACCGCCTTCAATATAAGCATTGGTCTTCGCCCTTCCATTCCCTTCTCGTGTCACAAACCCGTTCATCCGGTAGATCGGCTGCATATGCATCGGTTTCCAGATCGGTCTTCCCTCCGCGTTATACTTCGCAAGCGTCTCCAGGATCTCCGTCGGGCAGCTCTTCCCCGGCTCGCTGATGTAGAGAACTTCCTGCTCGCCTCTCACCTGACGGCACATCGCCTCCGGCTCAATCAACAAGCAGCTCAGCCAGAAGTTCGGCTCGCTGTTTTCCTCATCATACGGATTCATCGTTACAGGCAGATCTTTAAATCCTTCTTTATATCTCTCATAGATAGCCTTTTTCTGGGCGATATGTTCTTCCAGATAAGGAAACTGCCCCCGGACGACTCCCGCGATCACGTTGCTCATCCGGTAGTTGTACCCCAACTCCTCATGCTGGTACCAAGGGGCGTTCTCCCTTGACTGGGTAGACCATTTCCTTACTTTCTCCGCTGCCTCTTTATCGTCTGTCAGGAGCATCCCCCCTGATGATCCGGTAATGATCTTATTGCCATTAAAAGAAATACAGTTGTACGTTCCGAATGTACCCGTTTCTCTTCCTTTATAAGTAGCTCCCAGGGATTCCGCAGCATCCTCTATGATCACTGCCCCATGCCTGTCGCAGATTGCTCTGATTTCGTCTACTTTCCCCGGTGTTCCGTAAAGATGCGCGACTACTACGGTCTTCACTTCCGGATACAGCTCAAAAGCTTTTTCCAACGCCACCGGATCCATATTCCAGGTATCATATTCCGTATCGATGAATATCGGTTCACCGCCCTCATACACCACCGGGTTTACGGTAGCGTCGAATGTCATATCCGAGCAGAATACTTTCTCCCCCGGCTTCACACCCGCCAGCTTCACCGCCATATGCAAGGCAGCCGTTCCCGCTGAGAGGGCAACCGCATATCTGCACCCGACCTTTTCACAGGCCAGCCTTTCAGCTTCATTGATATTTTCACCTACAGTAGACATCCAGTTTGTCTCGTAGGCTTGTTTCACATACTTCAGCTCCGGTCCGTGCATTGTCGGACTGGACAGCCATACTTTATTCTGAAAAGGCATAATCTGTTTTTCCATAATTCATACACTCTCTCGTCAAATATTTCCCCACAAAAATAAGAGCCCCCACCGGGCTCTTACTTTTATCCTCTATCTTTATCCAACTATTCTATTTCCTCCACTCCTTGATCATACAGGAGTGCTTCTTTGTCTCTCTATCATAATTTACTCCCGGATTTTCTCCACTATCTCCAGCCCAACCACAACCTCCTGCACTCTCCCGAACATCTCCAGCTCCAGCCGTGCCTTCCTCTTGTGTCTGTCTATTTTCTTTATATATCCTTCCTTTCCCGTCAGAGGCCCCTGGGTCACGATGATCTTCGTGCCCTCTATGATACCCTCGGACATCTTCACCACCTGCTCCTCTCCGCCGAAACCAAGCAGGAAATCTTTCTCTTCCTCTGTCAAAGGAACGATTTCTTTTCCTGTACCGATCAGCTTCGTAAGGCCGATCACGGTTTTCAACGAATCATAGAGATGATTCAGATTTTCAGTTACGACAAAAACATATCCGGGGAACAGGACTTTTTTCTGGATCGTCCATTCTCCCCGGATACGCTTTTTCTCTTCATAGTATGGGATGAAGCAGCGCTCTAACACTGTTTCCGGTATGTTGCTCCGGCACTGCAGCCGGATGCTCTCTTCAGTGCCCGTCCGCACCTGCAGAACGTACCACATATTCGACAGCCTCCATCTTAGAATAACTGTTCCTGATTTTGGGTATGCTTCGCCATTCCATCCGGCTCAAAAAAATTAAAACCGCATGAAACGGAAGTTACCCATGATGACCACCTTACCATACAAACGCGACAAAGCGACGATTTGATCCGGTTTGGATCTTTTCTGTAACAGTTCAGCCATCTGACATCAGAAGACGGATCTATGCTTGCATAAGAATCCGGCTGCTGATGTTCAGATGTTCTGAGCGCCCGTCAATGAGTAAAACGGTGGCGTTAGCCACGATAAGCACGAAGTGCGGTTTTACGAATGGCGCGAGCTGAACTGCTTACTCTTTATGTTTAGCCATACAGGAAAAGCCCTCTGTATGGCATGGCCTGTACTCTTCAAACCAATTGTACTGCTTACTGATTATGTTCCAGATCCGGATGATACGTTGGCACGATCTCTGCCACGATCTCCTTGATCTTGTCAGATTCAGCCCGACTTTCTTTGTCAAGTAATTCCAGTTTATGCTTAAAGTCTTCATCATCCATCTCAATCGGTTTCCCGATAAAGATAAGTTCGTTTTCTGTCTCCTGCATGCCTTCTTCGTCCATGAGGAGTTCTTCGTAAAGCTTTTCGCCAGGTCTCAGACCTGTGTATACGATCTTAATGTCGTCATCCGGCACGAATCCTGACAGTCTGATCAGATTTCTCGCCAGATCGTCGATCTTGACCGGCTCGCCCATATCCAGGACGAAAATCTCGCCTCCGTGCGCGTAATAAGACGCCTGGAGCACGAGGGAAACTGCTTCCGGTATTGTCATAAAGTAGCGGATGATCCGCTTATCTGTCACGGTCACCGGACCGCCTTCCGCGATCTGCTTCTTAAAGAGCGGAATCACGCTTCCGTTACTTCCCAGCACGTTTCCGAAGCGGACGGCTACGAAGTCGGTATCGGACTGGCGGTTCATCATCTGTACCACCATCTCGCAGAGACGTTTGGACGCTCCCATGATATTCGTCGGGTTTACCGCCTTATCCGTTGAGATAAGGACGAACTTCTTTACGCCCCAGCGTGCTGCTGACTGTGCCACTTTATAAGTACCCTCAACATTATTCTTAATCGCCTCATTCGGACTGTCCTCCATAAGCGGCACGTGCTTGTGTGCTGCTGCATGGAAAATTACCTCAGGCCGGTACTTCTCGATGATACTGTCTACACGCCGTGTATTCCGGACGGAGCCGATCAGGGTGATCAGATTGAGTTCCGGATGTTTTCTCTTTAATTCCTGCTGGATCGTATATGCATTATTTTCGTAAATGTCAAAGATGATCAGTGCTGCCGGTTCGGACCGCGCGATCTGACGGCACAGCTCGCTTCCGATGGATCCGCCTCCGCCTGTCACCATGATGACCTTGCTTTTCAGAGACTTGAGGATCTCGGAATTGTTTACCTTCACCTGGGCTCTCCCGAGAAGATCCGTGATTTCCACATCTCTCAGCTTGGTAACGCTGACTTCTTCGTTCAGAAGCTGATATACGCCCGGAACCGTCTGCATCTTGCATCCCGTATTCTTGCAGATGTTAAGGATCGCTTTCCGGTTGGCTCCCGTAGTTGCCGGTATCGCGTAAATGATTCTCGTTATACCATATTCTTTTACTTTTTCTTCTATATCATACCTGTTTCCTACGATCGGCACTCCCTCCAGAAGTCTGCCCTTCTTGTTGGGATTGTCGTCGATCACGCAGCAGACCTTGCTGTGAAGGTGACTGCTTGTCTGTAATTCCCTGATCAGCACCTGTCCTGCCTGACCGCCGCCGATGATCATAACACGCTCAACTGCCGTGCTGCCGTCATTTTCCATATTTTTCGTAACGGACCGGATCAGGCGGTAAGCAAATCTGAGAGCTGTAGTCATCAATATGCTGAACACATATCCGATAAAAAAGTATGATCTCGGCATACGAAGATCCATGGCAAATATCCCTGCTGTATATAGGAATATAAGCGCGATATAAGACCATATGATACGCTTTGCTTCATCCAGCCCTGCAAACCGCCAGATACTGTGATACAGACGGAACCCGTAGAATACCACGACTGTTATAACGGTCCAGTAGGGCATAGACCAGAAATATCCTTCCAGATACTCCCTGGGGATATTGGAAAATATAAAATCAAATCTCAGCAGCAGCGCTGCCAGGTATGAAACTAATATTGAAACTATATCCAGGAACAACAGCAGGATTGCCCGTTTCATCCATATGTAGTCGCCCCTCTTCTTTTGTCCACACATTTCTTCAACTATCCTTTATTATCCTTGCTGTTTTGTTGAGAAGGAACTTTTCTTGTTCCAGTTTCTCCTGATAAAAATCACGATCCCTGCTGCGGCTGCCAAGGCTGTAGATACGATCGCCATAGTCTGATCTACATTCATCTTCTTCACCCTCTTCTTTCCGGTCCTGTCCGGAACCTGTTATACTGCTACTTTACTCCCTGTTCCTTATTCACCGTTTAACACCTGCTGCATCTTTGCACTGATCTCAGATACAGATGCATCGTCAGGCCACATGACATACAGAAGCTGTGATCCGGATGAATAACATGCCTGATTGTCTCCTGTTCCTACTGCAGCTGTGGATTCGATATCCCAGCTGCTCGCCTCTGATAACTGTTTATTAATAAATCCGGCCATCTCTGTCCGTGTCATGTTCGTCTCAACACTGTCGCTCACGCTTGTGATAAGCTGGCTCGCATTCACGAGCATTGCCGGCGACATTGCTTTCTGGAGGATTGCAGTCAGAACCGCCTCCTGGTTCTTACCTCTCTGGTTGTCTCCGCTTGCGAAACTGTATCTCTCCCTTGAGAATGCAAGCGCCTGTTCGCCGTTCAGATGGTTTGTTCCTTCTGTAAACTGATATCCGCCTGCTTCGAAGCTGTACTCCGAATTGACGTCTACACCTCCCAGGGCATCTACAATCTTGATCAGCGAAGTAAAGTTTACTCTCGCATAGTATGTGATGTCAATCCCGTAAAGGTTTTCCAACGTGGCCATAGACACATCCACACCGTAGATTCCGGCGTGGGTCAGCTTATCGCGCTGTTCCCCGGAAATGCCTGGTATCGTCACGTAATAATCTCTCGGCGTTGTCGACAGCAGGATCTTATGTGTATTCGGATTTACCGTCATAATAATGTTTACATCGCTTCGGCTGTTCGTCGTGATCGGTCCGGACACGTCGATTCCGCTGATATAGATATTGAACGGCTCATCGACGCTGACCTCTGTCTCCTCCTGCTCGATCTCTGTCTCGATACCATACTGGTACAGGATGCGCACCTGGTCGGAATATCCCTCGATTGCTTCCTCAATAATGCTTGTGAAAGCTTCGTTATAGACGCCTGCTCCGATTTCTCCGTCCAGCAGGGCCTGTCCTACTTCCTGAACAGACTCAAACTCTTCCAGATCCGGCGCCTGCCCGATCACTTTCTCTATATCGTCCAGCATAAGCTGATTGTTCTCCTGATCCAGAGTTGTCTGTGTGCCGAACTTATAATCTTTTGCATCCAGTATATTCTCTGCGTCGTCATCTTTCCTCACGACAACGATCATGTTGTCAGTCTTATAAGTCGCCCCTCCTACGTCGGCAAGCATCCGATCGGCGCGGTATATATAGTAAGTTGCAACACCGAGCGCTATACTGATCAGTACGCTCAGAACTATCCCCAGGATAAACAGTTTATTTTTGACAAACTGAAGCCCGAACATAACGCCGAAGAGAACTAACAGCACCACAAAAAGTACCGCAATATATGTTCCCGGCACCATTCCGCTGTTCCAGATGACCGCGGTAAAGACCACCGTCAGCAGAAGCTGCAGCAGTACGATGAGTTTACCTGCCAGATTCTTCTCCAGTACATTTGCTTTGGCAGCAGACTGCCTGCCTTTGTACTTCTTGGAATGTCTGTGTGTACTCATTTGTATCTGTCTCCTTTTTCACAGCACGGCGTGAACTGCGCCGTATTTATTTATTCCCGTTTCCGTAGTAATTGCCGTAATATTTTCCGTAGTACTTGTTCTGCTTCATATCTACCTTGTTGAGGACTACGCCGAGGATCGGGCACCCTGTCTTCTCCAGCTGATCCTTTACCGTACGGACGAATTTGTAGCTTACCATCTTGGCAGCCACGACGAGTACGGATGCATCGCAGACTTTTGAGATGACAGCTGCATCGATTACGCTTCCCAGCGGCGGCGCGTCTATGATCACATAGTCATAATTATCCTTTGCACTTTCAATCAGATGGGCGAAGCGCTTCTGACCGAGGAGCTCCGACGGGTTCGGAGGAACGACTCCGGCGAAGATCACGAACAGTCCCGGCTCCTGAGTCCTGCATATGACGTCGTTTAAGTCAGCCTGACCGGACAGATAGTGGCTCAGTCCTTTTACTTCTTCTGTTACTTTATGCCTTCCTACCAGGACGGACTTTCTCAGATCGGCGTCCACAAAGAGAACTCTCTTCCCGCTCTCCACCAGCGCCAGCGCCAGTCCGAGAGACACAGTACTTTTTCCTTCATTCGGCGTGCTGCTCGTCAGCACGATCGCTTTATTGTCTGAACCGGAGAACTCCAGGTTCGTACGGAGCGTCTTGTATGCTTCATTGCTCCGGTAATCTTTTGCAATATTCTTTAACGTTACTGTCTGCATCGGTATCTCCCTCCTAATGCTTCATTCTCTTTGCCATTTTACGTGTTGAGCGCCGCTTCGTTCTTTTGACTTTCTGCGGCGCGCCCTCCTGGATCGGAATAGAAGTCAGCACATTCAGGCCCAGATAATTCTCCACATCATCCGGAGTTTTGATCGTGTCATCCAGTATATAGATCAACACAAGCACGCCGATCACAAGCACGATGCCGAGTATTCCGCCGATGGCCGTGTTCCTCATCACAGACGGGGAAGAGGGGTCCTGAGGAAGGTTTGCCTCCTCGATCGTGTTTACCGCCTCGACGTCCATGATCTCCTTGATCTTAGTACTTGCTGATTCCCTCAGGGCGTCGGCGATCTCCCTCGCCAGCTCGGGATCTTCATTTTCTACCCGTATCGTCAGGATACGGGTATTCTCTGTATTTATTGTAGTAACCATGCTGCTGAGTTCGTCAGTGGTCATATCCAGATTGAGCACCGCGATAGCTTCTTCAAGCACAGTACGGCTCTTGACAAGTTCCATATAGTCCTGTGTCAGCTGGGTTCCTGCCTGCAGATCGCTTGACGTCACGCCTGCGGTTCCGTCCGACCTGTTCAAGACGTACATACTGGTCGATGATGTGTACTTGGGAGTAATAAACAGCTGGGTTCCTGCAAAAGCCGCCAGGGCTGTGAGGATTCCCACCAGTATGATGATGTGTATCTTGCCTAACAGCACGCTGAACAGTTCTGTCAGATCAATAGTTATTTCATCATTTTCAAAATCACGTGTTGCTCTGTCCTGATTCATCTTTCTTCTTTTTCCTCAGCATGACTCTCGCATTGCTGAAGAATATCCTCCTCGCATATTCTTCTCCATATTTTTTCTCTACATATTCGGCTGCCTTGCGCATACGCGGCGGGCGGCCTTTTGGACTATGAGCATCTGTTCCTACACAGAACACCAGCCGGTGTTCCAAAAGCTGCTTTACGAATCGCTTCATCTTCCAACCGTTTTCTCCGGTAATGCTGTCTGCATTGACCTGGATCCGAACTCCCATGTGCTTGAGATGTTCAGCATTGCCGATATCCTTGTACATGCACGGATATCTCTCGATGTGCGCCAGTATCACTTCGTATCCTTTCATCTGAATCTGCTGGATACCCTGACAGATATACTCAAAAGTATCCGAATGAGAGAATTCTACCAGCACAAATCTTGTTTTATTCATTGTGAGTATCTTCCCTTCCCGAAGTTTTTCCGGGATATCCTGTCCGAAATATATCTCTGTTCCGAGATATACTCTGAACTTGTCGCTGATCTTTGCCGCTTCTTCACGGGCGACCTTCAATTGCTTTCTCAGCTCACGTGGGGGTTTTCTCCCTCGCCGCGGATGGTGATGGGGAGTTGCTATTATATAGCGTATTCCTTCATCATATGCCATCTGGAGCATCTGCCTCATTTCTTCTATGCTCTGCGCCCCGTCATCCACTTCGGCGAGCACGTGGCAATGTGTGTCGACAATTCGTTCCATTCACATTCTCCTGACATTTATATAAATCGTTCCATCCGATATAGATTACACGATTTTGCAGACTTTTTCAAGCTATATGTGCATTCTCCTTTAATAATATACGCTGTGATATTATATTTGTCAATAAATTTTACCCCCCTCCCCGGTATATTGGGAATATGTTACATTACTGGATAAACAGCCTTATTTTCTCATATTCTGGTTTTAAAATCTTCATATCCGAAGGTATGTACGATCTCACACTCTCCATCTTCCCGCTCCAAAACTATATCCGGAAGCCGCATTCCGTTAAATGTATTGTTTTTCACCATCGTATATATGGCCATATCCTGGAACTCCAGCCGTTCTTTGCACGCCAGCGGATGATCGAACGCATAGTCGCCGATCACATCCCCTGCCAGGCATGTAGGACCGGCCAGCCGATATATATATGTAAGAGTTCCGTCGCCCGGTTCTCCTGCATTTTTCAGTGGCGGACGGTAAGGCATCTCCAGCACATCCGGCATATGGCAGGCGGCGGATGCGTCCAGGATTGCTGTTTTCATTTTATTATCCACAATCTCCAGTACTTCCGTGATCAATTCTCCTGCGTTAAGGGCTACAGCTTCGCCCGGTTCCAGATAAACTTCCACGCCATATGCCTCCGATATATGACGGATGCATTTCTCCAGCAGTTCCAGATCGTATCCTTCTCTGGTGATATGATGTCCGCCCCCGAAGTTCACCCATTTCATCTGCGGCAGCCACCGGCCGAACTTCTCTTCTACGACCTTCAGGGTCGTTTCCAGGGCATCTGCCCCCTGTTCGCACAGGGTGTGAAAATGCAGACCGTCCAGCTCCCGGATCTCATCCTCTGTCAGATCCTCCACGAATCTCTCAAGCGTAGTTCCCAGCCGGGAATACGGCGCGCACGGATCATAGATGGCATGTCCTTCCTGGGTGGAGCACTCTGGATTGATGCGCAGACCCATGCCCTTTTCACATCCGGTTTCAGCTGCATACTCCCTGACCTGATCCTTATACCTGCGGAACTGGGCCGGGGAATTAAAAATGATGTGATCGCACATTCGCAGGATTTCAGGCATCTCTTCCTCTTTATATGCAGGTGAGAAAATATGGTTCTCCTTCCCCATCTCCTCATATCCCAGCCTCGCCTCATACAGCCCGCTGGCTGTCGTTCCGTCCAGATATTCCCCGATCAGGGGATACACCCTGTACATGGAGAATGCCTTCTGGGCCAGCAGGATATGACATCCCGTCTCCTCCCGGAGATTTTTTAATATCTCAAGATTCTCCCTTAACTTTCTCTCCCGTATTACATAACAGGGAGTTCTCAGATCATTTCTCCTGAGCACCTCTGTCTCCTTTCTACTCTACCAGTTCCGGGTCTTCACTGATCTTCCACGGCAGCCCCCATTTATTCAGGGCGTCCATAAACGGATCCGGATCGAATTCTTCCATATTATATACGCCCGGTTTCTTCCATGTTCCGGTCATCACCATCATAGCTCCGATCATCGCGGGAACTCCTGTCGTATAAGCAACAGCCTGAGATCCTACTTCCCTGTAGCACTCCTGATGGTCGCATGTATTATATATGTAGAGTTTCTTTTCCTGTCCGTCTTTCTTTCCTATGAAAATGCATCCGATATTTGTCTTTCCCTTTGTCCTCGGACCAAGTGAAGACGGATCCGGCAGCACTGCTTTGAGGAACTGCAGCGGCACGATTTCACGTCCTTCATACATGATCGGTTCTATAGAAGTCATCCCCACGTCTTCCAGACAGCGCAGGTGGGTAAGATAACTCTCTCCGAATGTCATGAAGAAACGGATCCGTTTTATCCCCGGGATATTGAGCGCCAGAGACTCAATCTCCTCATGGTGGAGCAGGTACATGTCTTTCTCACCGATCTCCGGGAAATTATACACCCGCTTGATCTCCATGGGCTCTGTTTCCACCCAGTGTCCGTCTTCCCAGTAGGATCCTTTGGCGGAGACTTCCCGGATATTGATCTCCGGGTTGAAATTTGTCGCAAAAGGATAGCCGTGGTCTCCTGCATTGCAGTCCAGGATATCGATATAATTTATCTCATCAAAGTAGTGCTTCAGGGCATAAGCAGAAAACACGCTCGTAACTCCCGGATCGAAGCCGCTTCCCAGCAGCGCCGTAAGACCGGCTTTTTCATATTTTTCTCTGTAGGCCCACTGCCATTTGTACTCAAACTTGGCCGTATCTTCCGGCTCATAATTAGCCGTATCTATATAATGTACTCCTGCCTCCAGACAGGCATCCATAATTGTCAGATCCTGATAGGGCAGCGCCAGATTCAGGACTACCTCCGGCTTCTCCTTTCTGATCAGTGCTGTCAGTTCGTCTACATGATCTGCATCTACCTGCGCGGTGGTGATCTTCGTCTTTGTCGTATCCTGCAGTTTCTCTTTCAGCGCGTCGCACTTTGAGACAGTCCTGCTGGCAATGCACAGCTCTGAAAACACCTCGCTGTTCTGACAGATTTTATGAATTGCTACACTGGCCACGCCTCCGCAGCCGATTACCATTACTTTTCCCATGATAAAAGCTCCTTTCTTTTGTTTACTTGTTTATAAGACTGGCTATTGCGATCAGCATCTCCCTGATGATCTTGCATGCCACTGCCGTTGACGCCCCTGTCGGATCGCAGGGCGGGCATAATTCATTTACGTCGCACCCGATAAGATTTACCTTCTCACATACCTTCGTCACACTTCTCATAACCGTCAGAAAATCTGTTCCCCCCGGTTCCGGCGTTCCTGTTCCCGGAAATACAGAAGGATCCATCACATCCAGATCCACTGTAAAATACACCGGCGCATCCCCGATCTTCTCAATTGTGTCCTCCAGACCATCCAATGTAAACGGGTGAAAATCTGTATGTCCTGCCCACGCCCACTGAAATTCCTCCTTTTCACCAGAACGGATACCGAACTGGTGGATCCTGCCGTCCGCTTTATTTCCGGACTCTTCCAGCACTTCCCAGCAGCGGCGGATCACGCAGGCGTGTGAAAGCCGAACGCCAAGATAATCCTGCCTCAGATCAGTATGCGCGTCAAAATGTATGATATGAAGATCCGGATACTTTTCTGCGACTGCCCGCAGGCTGCCCAGCGTCACCAGATGTTCCCCTCCGATCATAAACGGAATCTTTCCGTCCTGAACGATCTCTGCGACGCACGACTCGATCTGATCCAGCGCCATCTCCGGACTTCCGACGGCCATTTCAAGGTCGCCGCAGTCATATATGATATTCTCCGGCAGCTCTTTGTCCTGATAAGGACTGTATATCTCCAGCCCGTAAGAATCATTTCTCACTGCCTGTCCTGCGAACCTGGTTCCCGGACGAAAGGATGTGGTGGAGTCAAAGGGAGCTCCGAATAAGACAACTTGAGCCTCCTCATACTCAGCATCACATCCGATAAAGTTTACTGTATTCTTCCACATCATCTCTCCACATCCTCCAGCAAAGCCTCCACGTAAGCCGGCAGCGCAAATACTCCGGCGTGGAGCCTGGGCTCGTAATATTTTGTATGTATCCCTTTCAGCTTCCATCCCACTTTGTCCAGATCATCCAGCGGGTGATATTTCTTCGAGGCGAACCCGAACAGCCAGTGGCCCGACGGATAGGAAGGAATATGCGCCTGGTAAACCCGGCAGATCGGGAATGTTTCCAGAATCCTTTTGTGCATCCGCTGGCACTGAAAGGCTTCTTCCGTATAGAACGGACTTTCATTCTGATTGATCATAATACCGTCCTCGTGAAGCGCGTTATAGCAATTCCCGTAAAATTCTTTTGTAAACAGGCCCTCGCCCGCGCCAAAAGGATTGGGAGAGTCTATAATAATCAGATCGTAGGCGTCTCCCTTGGACCGGATAAACCTGAGTCCGTCCTCGTGGAAAATATTGACTCTGTCATCTGTAAGACTGTTGGCGATCTCCGGGATGTATTTCCGGCACACCTCTACAAGAAGGGGATCCGGCTCCACCACATCGATCGTTTCTATCGTGTCATATTTAATCAGCTCTCTGACGACTCCTCCGTCGCCTCCTCCTACCACCAGCACCCTCTTCACATCAGGATGGACAGCCATGGGCACGTGGGTGATCATCTCGTGATAGATAAATTCATCCCGCTCCGTGAGCATCAGGTCCCCATCCACCACAAGAATCTTCCCGAAGTCTTTCGACTCAAGTACGTCAATCCTCTGGATATCGCTCTGGGCACTGAAGAGCTGTTCTTCAATGCGGATGGACAACTTCACACCGTCCGTATGTATATCCGAAAACCACATTTCCATACGGTTTCTCCCTCCTTTTTCACAAATGTATGATTTCTCTTCAAATGTATTTCCTCTCTATCTTTCCGTCAGTACGTTTAGCCGCTCGATCCGCTCATCTTCCGGTCCGGTCATGGAGCATCCTTTTTCTTTCGCATAGACAATATAATTGATGATCTCATCCGTGATCTCCTCTCCCGGAGCCAGTACCGGTATTCCCGGCGGATAGCACATGACGAATTCGGAGCAGATCCTGCCTCTCGTCTCCTCCAGCGGCAGCGATTCTTTCTCCGCGTAAAAGGAATCCTGCGGCGTCATGACGACTTTCGGTGCAATGTATTCCTGAGAGAGCATTCCTGTCTTGTCTTTCTTATATCTCCGCTTCAGATCCGCAAGGGCAGTCACCAGACGTTCCACTTCCCGCTTCCTGTCCCCGATTGAAAGGTAGGCCAGTATATTTCCAAGATCTCCAAACTCAATCTGAATATCATACTCGTCTCTCAGGATGTCGTAGACCTCGATTCCTGCCAGCCCGATATCCAATGTATGGATTGAAAGCTTCGTCGGGTCGAAATCGAAAATACTGTCGCCGTTGACCATTTCTCTGCCAAATGCGTAGTAATCCCCGATCTGGTTGATCTCTTTTCTCGCGTATTCCGCCAGTTCCGTTACCGCCGCAAACGCCGCCTCGCCCCTAAGCGCCAGATTTCTCCTGGAAATATCCAGACTGGATAAGAGCAGGTAGGATCCGCTGGTCGTCTGTGTCAGGTTGATGATCTGACGGATATATCCGGGATGCATCCCTTCCCCGATCAGAAGAAAAGAACTCTGGGTCAGGCTTCCGCCGGACTTGTGCATACTGACAGAGGCAATATCCGCTCCCGCTTCCATAGCGGAGACAGGAAGGTCCTTTCCGAAATAAAAGTGTGTTCCGTGGGCCTCATCCGCCAGAACTTTCATGCCCTTTTCATGCGCCATCTTCACGATTTCTTTCAGATCAGAACAGACTCCGTAATAGGTCGGATTGTTGACGAACACCGCAACTGCATCCGGATTCTCCTCAATGGCACGCTCCACGTCAGCACGCTTCATCCCCAGTGAGATTCCCAGCCGCTGATCCACATCCGGATTTACATAAATCGGCTTCGCACCGCAGAGCACCATGGCATTGATCGCGCTTCGGTGTACATTTCTCGGAAGGATTATCTTATCCCCTTTCTTGCAGCAGGAAAGGATCATCGTCTGCACTGCCGACGTCGTTCCTCCCACCATCAGAAATGCGTGTTCCGCTCCGAAAGCATCGGCAGCCAGTTCCTCGGCCTCCTTGATCACGGATACCGGGTGGCATAGATTGTCCAGGGGTTTCATAGAATTCACATCAATACTGACGCACCGTTCTCCAAGGAGCTCCACCAGCTCCGGATTTCCTCTCCCATGTTTATGCCCCGGCACGTCAAAAGGAACGACCCTGTTCCGCCGGAAACGTTCCAGCGCCTCGTAAATAGGCGCTCTCTTCTGTGATGATCTCTCCATCTTAAACCTCCGCTTGTATAAAACCTGAAAACAAAAACAGGCCGGATGCACGTTGCACCCAGCCTGTGTGATATCGCGTTATGATCCTGTGCCTCCCGTCAGAGAGGTTATTTTGATTTACAGATATAACAGATATTGGACGTAGAGTCTATATAGCAAATATTTTTACTTTTACTACTCTTATTGACCGTTTCACAAGTTGTGTATGCATATCGTGCACACCGCGGTTATAAAGTAACCAACTTATAAAATTTGAGCTTTTAACTCAATCAATAATGCAGCTTCCCGCCGCGTAAAATATTTGCATGGAGAACGTACCATATATCTGCTTTCCATACAAAGGTATGGTAACACAGAATAATAGTGAATTCAAGAAATTTCTTTTTCATTTACAGTCCGCTGCTGTACTCCTCGATCCTTCCCAGCACCCGTTCTGCTTCATCGCCTTCCAGCGGCGTCGGCTGATAATTGTTATATCCTGATTCCGACGACACGGAGCATGGGATGATATTCGTCACGTTATCAGCAGCCAGTTCGCCGTTTTCCACCGTAAATGTCTGCTGGAAGATCATCGTATCCTTATCAGCCGGATTGCTGTTTCCGCCGAAGCAGAAGTTGCCCAGACTGTATACGATATTCTTGCCGTTGTAAACCTCGATCCCTTCCAGCACGTGAGGATGATGGCCGAGTACGAGATCCGCGCCGTTATCGATTGCGGAGTGGGCGAGGTTTACCTGATTCTCCGTCGGATAGTTTTCTCTCTCAAGGCCCCAGTGGAAACTGACGATAACAATCTGGGCGCCCTGTTCTTCTACCGACTTGATGTTTGCGATCATTTCATCTTCGCATCCCATCCCGTCCGCCAGCTCGTACGTTCCGACCAGACCGACTTTTATTCCGTTTACATCCATAACGGCAGTTCTGTCATATCCGAAGGAAACGATGCCTGCCGCTTCTATCGTCTCGATCGTGTCCGTATAGCTCTTGTCACCGTAGTCATGACTGTGGTTATTGGCCAGGTTCGCGGCCTCCACGCCGCCCGAAGTCAATATCTGCGCGTATTCCGCAGGGCCCTTGAAGGCATAGGTCTTATCCTGTCTTGCGGTCTCTTCTGTGAGAGTTCCTTCCATATTAACGATGGTCAGATCGTCTGCGTCAAATATGGATTTTACATTCTGGAAGAAATATTCCGGACCATTGCTGTCATAATATGCATTCAGGCTGGTGCTTGGATCAAAATATTCATCCGTTCCAAGCGTACAGTCGCCTGCCGCACTGATCGTAATGGAAACAGGTTTTGATTCTTCTTCTTTCTCTTTTTCAGCTTTCTGCTCTTCAATCGTAAGATCCGACGCCTGCTTTCCGGCCTTTTGTTCGCTGTTGTTATTTCCGGTGAAATGACGCACCAACGCCACAATCCCCGCAACGATCAGAATCAGCACCACCAGTGCCGCGCACATCATCGCGATCAGGATTCTTCGTTTTCTCTTCAGTCTTTCCCGTTTCCGCCGCATCCTCTCCTCACGGCTCACAGGTCTGCGCTCCTGAGTTTTCTGCGGATTTCTCCCTTTTGAGTCTTCCCCCTTGTTCATCTTCCGTCACCTCTCAAATCATCTGTTTCTCTTGTGGATTCCAATCCTTTTTCAAGATCTGATAATCTGATTTCATCGTATCATCCTGAACATATTTTTGCAATGACAGAATAGCTCCCAGCTCTCCTTTTCCACTCTTATTTCAGCGCACTCTCGCGAACCTGATGTTCACCCGGAACAGATCCCCGTCAAGGTACAGCTCAAACTCGCCGCCCTGCATTGTCGTAAGGCTCTTTGCAATCGAAAGTCCCAGTCCGCTGCCTTCTGTGCTTCTCGAGATATCTCCACGGATGAATCTCTCCGTCAGCTCATCCGCCGATATGTTGAGCTGCTGCTCGGATACGTTTTTCAAAGAAAAGTTTACCTTATCCCCCGTCACGATAATATCCGCATAGACTCTTGTTCCCGGCATAGCATACTTCGCCGCATTTCCGAAAACATTCTCCAGAACCCGCCACATCCGTCTGCCGTCCACATGGATGACGGCCGGCTCCTCCGGAATGTTCAGCACCATGGTCAGATTACGGGCTGCGAACTTCTCCGCAAGCTCCCCTTCTGTCTGCTGTACCAGCTCCCGAAGATCCATATCCATATATTCCAGAGTGATATTTCCGCTGCTGACCTTGGACGCTTCGACCACGTCCTCCGTCAGAGTCTTCAGGCGCTGGGCCTTTGCCTCGAGGATGTCCAGATATCCGCGTATCTTTTCGTCCGTAATGTTTGACCTCTTCAGAATATCTACATAATTAATAATGGAAGTCAGAGGCGTCTTGATGTCATGAGATACATTTGTGATAAGGTCTGTTTTCAGCCTTTCGTTTCTCATGGCCTCGTCCACAGCCTTATTAAGACCGCTTCCGATATTATTGATCTTTTCCGCGATATTCCGCTCTTCTCCCCGAAGCCATTTCAGGTCGATACGGTACTCCAGATTGCCGCCCGAGATTTCTTCAATGCCTTTTCTGATCCTGTTCTTCGCGATGGCTCCGCTCAGCACGACCCATATCACGATCAGGTCAGCTACAAAGGCCAGCAGTATAAACGGTAAATCCCTGATCAGGATGGCCAGCCACTGAACAAGCAGGAACCCAAGTATGGCCGCGCCGGATTTTACGGTCACGGATCTTTCTCTCCATACTTTTCCGGCAACCGAGATCAATGCATAGAGCAGGCTTCCTTTCCAGAGTATCTTAGCCTTGATCCTCCGGACCAGGCTCACATATCCCGCGAAGAAACATGCGAAGCTGAAAATTCCGTAGAAAAACAGTCCAGCCAGATCCGCCAGGTTTATAGCCGCCGTAAACAGTGCGGAATATACTACCGGGATCGTATCAGTCCCATAATATTCCACCGCCGTAGTTACATCAGAAAAACTGCGGAATGTGGTGCCTGCAGCTATGACAACACATGTGACAACCGCCCAAAGCGCTATTACCAGCGCTGCAGAGATTTCTGTTTTCCAGCGGTCAAACGCAGTCAGATAAAGTTCTTCATCTTCCGGCTTCTTCCCTGCAGTTACGGCCAGCCACACAGCAGACACAAGAAATAGTACGCCGCCGGCTATGAACAGGATCAGCGCCCACCTCAAAAACGGAATGTTCTGATTGTAGTTTGCGCTCCCCTCATAAAACTGATCCTGGATCGGATACGAGGTATCAACCGAGACAGCCAGGATATTCTCGGAATTTCTGGTTGTTTCATAAGACCTTACCATATCCCATTCCCCGGATGCCGCCAGATTCATATTTGTCTCGAAATCTTTCAATCTGGGGTTGACGATCATATATTTCACAGAGTCTCCTGACTTCATATCCGCAATATGAGCCTCCGCGTCCGAATAATTCTCATACTCCGTCTTATTCGTATATACCTGCTTTTTCTCCCGGTCAACATAGAGATAAGTAAAATTCGTATTTCCTTCTTCCAGATACTCCCATCCGGACTGATACGTCGTAAAATCCTCAAATATGCCATTCAAAGCAAATGTAAGATGATCATAAACCTCCGACAGATTCCCGTTTAGTTCCGGAGTTTCATTCACGACCTGAAGAAGGCTCTTTCCTCCCTCAGGCGCATATTCCTCTCTCAGCGCCGATCCGAAATTCCAGCAGTCAGTGTACAGCTCCTTTCCATCGGAATCCAGAATCCTTAAGTTCCCATTATATCCGCCCTCTGCATTTTTATTAGAAAGATCATTTAAGAACCCGGACTGAGTCTGGTATTCATCATCAAACTCGACTGTAAGATCTCCTTTTTCAAAAAGCCCAAGGAAGTCGTCAAAGTAATAGTAATAATAGCTTCCGTCCGTTTTCCGGCACACAATAACATTTTCATTGTACAGTTCATCACCGGAAGAACTGTAATCCTCACTCCAGTTGATCAGGTCCTCCAGCCTGTATTTCACGCTGACGCCGGCATTGTTTACCATCTGTCTGGAATTGCCGTACGACATGATATCAATCTCTTTGTCCGGATCATACGCCCCATCCGCCTCAATCAGATTTTTCACCCTGAACATTCCAAATGTTTCAAACATGGCGCCCTCTACGGCCGAATTAAAATCCGGTGAATCCTCATAGGGCTCATTAACCAGCCCCATGATCTGAGAGGGATCAATGGTGCCTGCATATGTGGCCGCCCCCCCTATAGAGGTAACAAATGCAGCGCCGCTTATAATGCCAATCAGCAGGACGATCACTTTCGCCAGAGTCCTTCTGTACCATTGCTTCATATATTTTTCTACATTCCTTTCTCAATTTTATATCCGACTCCCCAGACTACTTTCAGATATCTGGGATCTTTCGGATTGATCTCAATCTTTTCACGAATATGGCGAATGTGCACAGCAACAGTGTTGTCTGCGCCGATAGCCTCCTCATTCCAGATGGATTCGTAAATCTGGCTGATAGAGAATACCCGCCCCTGATTCTTCATAAGCAACAGAAGGATATTGTACTCGATCGGCGTAAGCTTCACAGGCTCTCCGTCCACTGTTACTTCTTTCAGATCGTCGTTGATCTTTAACCCACCAACCTCGTACACCCGCTCTTTCTCTTCTTTCGCCGAACCGCCGAGCTGATTGTATCTGCGCAGCTGGGATTTCACCCTTGCCACCAGTTCCAGCGGGCTGAACGGTTTCGTCACGTAATCGTCCGCCCCCACATTCAGCCCCAGTATCTTATCCGCATCCTCGGACTTTGCCGAAAGAATAATGATCGGGATGCTGTTCTTCTCCCTGATCTTAAGCGTCGCCCGTATTCCGTCCAGACGCGGCATCATCACATCAATAATCAGAAGATTGATCTTCTCCTTTTCCAGAATATTGAGCGCCTCGATTCCGTCATATGCCTTCAGAATCCGGTAGCCTTCCTGGGATAGATATATCTCTATCGCCTCCACAATTTCTTTATCATCGTCACAAACAAGTATGTTGTACACTTTTGTCACCCCTTTGTCTCTCTAGATTGCTTTGAATCCTCCTGTTTTACGATTGTCGCCGGAAGATTCTATCTATAGTATACATGATAAGATTGATTTTTTAAGAGGGGGAAATAAAAATCTTAGGATTTTATTAAATCGTCTAATCTGCACATCCATTGTAAACGCCGCCCGGATATGCTGTATTAAACATGTAAGTAGAAACAACCGCCCTTACTCTCTCGCCAACGTACAAGGACGCTTTTGTTATGCTTTAAACATTGCTTCAAATTCGCAGATATTTATGTCATTTTAAGATTCAAATCGAATCTTTTCAGGTTCGTTATTTTATGATATGCTGGAGGAAATATATAAATAATATATTTACCCAGGGAGCCGATGGGGCTTATGATTACTTTTTCGGATCTGATCCAATTTGTAATTATGCCTTGCACCGTGATAACTCTTGTTATTTACATATCACATAAAAAGTAGCGCCCTCGGTCTGGTAAACTAAGGCGCTACTTTTGTAAAACCATTTTACCGGCGGCTAGGTGTAGTCTAGTCATCGGCTCTCTTGTTAAGTACACTATAATCTCGTACCTGAAACCTGTCAACGAATTTTCATTTATGAAAGGAGTCCTCTTATGTCTATCTCAAAAAATATCCGCTTCTTCCGTAAAGAAGCCGGACTCACCCAGAAAGATCTTGCCGGAAAATGTGGTCTTGCAGAGATCACAATCCGGCAGTACGAATCAGGCAAACGCGAACCCCGCAGCATCCAGATCAAAAAGATTGCCGATGCATTGAAAATATCAGCCGCCGACCTGTATCTCGGACAAAGTATTGAATATACTGACCGCGCTTCCGCAGTTACAGGGTGCAGGAACCGGTTGAGCGCCTACGCTGATTTTAAAAATACCCAGACGACTGATGGACAGATACTTCAGGCGGATCTTCTCATTATGGGCGAAATCCTTGTCGAAATCATGCGTGACAGGGAGGATGTGCCCCTGGGGCAGACCGGCATATTCAAAGGGCCGTATCCCAGCGGCGCTCCTGCCATCTGTATCGATGCTGCCGCGCGGCTCGGCTGTAATACCGTACTTATCGGAAGTGTAGGCAGGGATGATTTCGGTCAGTTTGTCCTTAACCGACTGGAAAGCGATGGGGTTGACTGCCGTTATATCAGGCAGATTGATCAAAGTTCTACCGGCTGTGCGTTTGTCACCTATTTTAAAGACGGATCCCGGAAGTTTATCTTCCATATGGGCGCCGCTCTGCAGGCTGCCCCGCCCGCTCCGGCACAGTTGGGCAGGGTAAAATATATGCACATCATGGGCTGCTCGCTGATGGCGGATCCTTATCTGGCTCAGGGGATACTGGATACAATGCACACGCTTTCAAAAGCCGGTACAAAGATTTCTTTTGATCCGAATATCCGAAAGGAACTGTATCAGACGCCAAAGATAAAAGAAATCTTTTCTGACGTCATGGATCACACGAATATCCTGCTCCCCGGGAAGGAAGAGCTGCTGCTCATAACCGGGGAGGGCGACATGGATAGCGCTGTCACGAAATGTTTTGAAAATCCTGCTCTGGAGATTCTTGTTCTGAAAGACGGATCACGGGGGAGCCGGCTGTACAGGCGCAGCAGTTCCGAAGCTTCTGAAGCAAGCTCGGACAGATTGCAGATGGAGCCCCGGAAGATCGATGCGTATAAGGTAAACCAGGAAGACGCCACCGGAGCCGGAGACTGTTTTGACGGGGCATTTCTGGCAGGTCTGATTCAAGGGGAGACGCCGGAAACCGCTGCCCGGATGGGTGCGGCTGCAGGCGCGCTCAATGCCATGGCTTTCGGCCCGATGGAAGGGAAGATAGATCTGGAGACAGTCCACAGGATTATAGAAAACGGCGGACTTTCCTGAAAATAACAGATCGGGGCGTTCCTTTTTCCTGCAAGCGCCCCGATCAATACGTGATAATCTTATATATACTGATTTATATATGTTGTATGTTTAAAACATTCCTTTCAAGGCCGGATAGAATTTTCTGAACTTCTGATATTTCTCTTCATATTTCTGCACCAGCTCCTCATCCGGCTCCTCGGTTTTTATGACTTTTACCAGCTTCTTCGCGGCTTTCTCTACCGAAGGATACACGCCGCATCCGACCGCGGCAAGAATCGCCGCGCCATATCCCGGTCCTTCTTCGCTCTCAATAATATCTACTTTCATATTCATCACATTGGCGATGATCTTCCTCCACAGCGGGCTCTTCGCTCCGCCGCCGCAGATCTTCGTCCTCCTCGGATTCACACCGATGCTGCGCGCCACTTCAAGAGAATCCCTCAGGCCGAACGCCACGCCCTCAAGAACAGCAAGCGTCATATCCTCACGGCTTGTATCCATGCTCATACCGATAAATGCTGCTCTCGCATCCGGGTCATTATGCGGGGAACGCTCTCCCATCAGATACGGCAGATAGAATACATGGTTCTCGCCAAGTCCGGTGATTCCCGACTGCTCTGCTGTATAATCTGTCGTTTTCAGAATTTCATCCATCCACCATTTATTACAGGACGCCGCGCTGAGCATACATCCCATAAGATGATAGTTGCCGTCTGCATGGGCAAATGAATGAAGGGCGTTATTCTCATCCACACCAAACTTTTCGCTGGAAATAAAAAGTGTTCCCGATGTTCCTAGAGAAATATTACAACCGCCGTCGCCTACTGTCGCAGTGCCGACAGCAGCGGCCGCATTGTCGCCTGCTCCCGCAATCACCTTTACATCCTGAGATAAGCCAAGCTCTTCCGCAATCTCCGGCTTCAGACAGCCAACCGGCTCCCAGCTCTCATACAGAGTCGGAAGCTGCTCTTCGGTAATACCGCAGATTTCCATCATTTCTTTTGACCAGCACTTGTGCTCTACATCGAGCAGCAGCATACCTGACGCATCCGAATAATCTGTACAGAAACTTCCTGACAGCTTATATGCCAGATAATCTTTCGGCAACATGATCTTCACGATCTTTGCGAAATTATCCGGCTCGTTGTCTTTCATCCACAGGATCTTCGGAGCAGTGAATCCGGCAAAAGCGATATTTGCAGTGTATTTAGAAAGTTTTTCCTTTCCTATAATATTATTAAGATATTCCACTTGTTTTCCTGTTCGTCCGTCATTCCACAGGATCGCCGGGCGTATCACATTGTCCTCCTTGTCCAATGCGACCAAACCATGCATCTGTCCGCCAAAGCCGATACCCTTTACCTGACTCTTATCGCACTCCGCGGTAAGCTCCTTCAGACCTGCCATGCTCTGCTCAAACCAGTCCTCCGGCTTCTGCTCCGACCAGCCCGGATGCGGAAAATAGAGCGGATATTCCTTTGATACGATCTTATGGATCTTCCCGTTCTCATCCATCAGCAGAAGCTTGACTGCGGATGTCCCGAGATCCACACCGATAAAAAACATGTCACTTCCTCCTTCCGGGACGTAGTCAATTTCATTTTTACTCCGTCCCCATTCAAAAACAGCCCTGTCCCTTTTTTCATATTGCGGTATCCCCACTGTAATTTTGCACAAATCAAATCTACAAACGCCTTGCATTATCGATGACAATTTGTGCACTTTTCTATAGGGGACAGGGATATTTCAGAAAAGGGACAGGACAAACCGCAATCCGGGACGTAGTAAAATCCGGTTTTACTACGTCCCCGATAATTATCTCCACGGATTCTCTGTCGGGTATCTCACTCCTGCCGGCTGATTATAGCCGATCTCTTCTACCGGAACTCCGATGTATTTGAATACTTCGAACAGTTCTTTTCCGTAGTGGCCGAACGCAACGGCTCCATGATGCGGATAGTTCTTCTCGATCAGTACGTGGCGATAGAATCTTCCCATCTCCGGAATTGCAAATACGCCGATGGAGCCGAAAGATTTTGACGCGACCGGAAGGATCTCGCCCTGTGCCACATACGCACGCAGTTTATTGTCTGATGTGCTCTGCAAACGGTAGAATGTGATGTCGCCCGGTTTGATATCTCCTTCAAGTGTTCCCTGTGTCACCTCTTCCGGCAGCGAACGTGCCATGATGAGCTGATATTTCATCTCACAGGAAGTCAGTTTCCCTGAAGCTGTATTTCCACAGTGGAATCCCATAAATGTATCTTTATGTGTATACGGGAATTTGCCCTCGATGCTCTCTTTATACATATCGTCCGGAACTGTATTGTTGATATCCAGAAGGGTAACCGCGTCCTGACTCACTACTGTTCCGATGAACTCGCTTAAGCATCCATAGATATCCACTTCGCAGGATACCGGGATTCCCTGAGCTGTCAGACGGCTGTTCACATAGCACGGAACGAATCCGAACTGTGTCTGGAATGCCGGCCAGCATTTTCCTGCAATTGCCACATATTTGCGGTAGCCTCTGTGATCCTCGATCCAGTCTTTCAGGGTCAGCTCATACTGGGCAAGTTTCGTAAGAATCTCCGGTTTCTTGTTTCCTGCTCCCAGTTCTTCTTCCATCTCTTTAACAACAGCCGGGATTCTCTCGTCGCCTTCATGCTTATTAAATGCCTCGAACAGATCCAGCTCGGAGTTCTCTTCGATCTCAACACCGATATTGTAGAGTTGCTGGATCGGTGCATTACATGCAAGGAAGTTGAGCGGTCTCGGGCCGAAGCTGATGATCTTCAGGTTGTTGAGGCCTACGACAGCTCTTGCGATAGGTTCAAACTCATGGATCATATCAGCACATTCTTCAGCTGTGCCCACCGGATACTCCGGTATGTATGCTTTTACATTGCGCAGTTTCAGGTTGTAGCTTGCATTGAGCATGCCGCAGTATGCGTCGCCGCGGCCTTGTACAAGATCGTTCTGTGTCTCTTCTGCCGCTGCCACAAACATTTTCGGTCCATCAAAATGTTTCGCAAGCAACGTTTCAGATATCTCAGGTCCGAAGTTTCCGAGATATACAACAAGTGCATTACATCCTGCTTTCTTGATATCTTCAAGAGCCTGTACCATGTGAATCTCGCTCTCCACGATGCAGATCGGACACTCATAAACAGTTCCTTTTCCGTATTTCTTCTCATACGCATCGATCAGCGCTTTTCTTCTGTTTACAGACAGGCTCTCCGGGAAACAGTCGCGGCTTACTGCGACAACTCCGATTTTCAGTTCTGGCATGTTGTTCATAGTTGATTCCTCTCTTTCTTTTTGCCGCCATTGCAGCATCTACTCTTTGTTACAGGTTGCTTTGTATGTTATTGTATGTTACCGCGTGATAACAGTCTCTTATCAGTCCGCCCGTTTCTATACTTCCAGGTTCTCACCTTTCAGTCCGCAGAACACGCTTCCAATTCCTGCCTCCTCGTGAGCAATCAGCCATTTGTTCACTGCGGTCAGCAGACGGTTCTCTCCTTCTTTCGCAGGTGCAAATGTCAGATCCTCATTGGTTCCTTTCGGAAGAACGATCACACATCTGAATCCTCCTTCCTGCGCAGAGCAGGGAGCATAGTGAAGTGTCGTCGCATACAGCTCGACCGCTGTTCCCGCCGGCACGAAAAACGCCTCTGCTTTTGATGTATCATATGTGTCATCCTCTTCAATATCCTGCTGGCATCCCAATATCAGGATCAGATCTGTAGCAGCAATATCGATCTCTGAACTTCTGTGATACTCGAATGCATTCAGCTTATGGTTATCTCCATTACAGTACCCGATCTGTATCGGCAGACCGCCAAAGCCTTTCCTGCATACATCGTCTGCTTCCGGCAGAACTTCCATCGCCTCTACAGACGGTACATAGACAACATCCTTCGGCAGCGGAGTGTGCTCCATCTCTTTTAAGATCCTCTCAAAAGAGAATTCTGTGACCACTTTCCCGTATTTGCCGAAGGATGTGTCTGTCAGTTCCTGGATTTTCATATCATGACCTCCTTAAGTTTCGATGCGTGCGCACAGCCCTGGTATGTCTTTTGCGGTATGTGCTCACCCTCTGTCTTATGAGGTCATTTTATCATCTTCATCTCCCTTTATCGACCAAATAGTTAGCTATTTTATGCCCATTTCTTATCTTTTCTACTTTACCCTCTTATTTTCTCTGTAGTCGCTGGGGAGCATTCCATACTTCTTCCGAAACGCCCTGGCCAGAGCCTTGCTTCCCGAGAATCCGTTCTTAAGCGCAACTTCTGTGATACTGTATCTGCCGTCATCCAGATCCTTTACCGCATAGTCCAGCCTGATGCTCTGCACATAACTTTTAAATGTAATTCCCGCATATTTCTGAAACATCCTCGAAAGATAATTGGGAGAATAGTCGAAAACTTTTGCCACCTCCTCAAGCGCCAGATCTCCCGTATAATTCTCTTTCATATAGGAAGTAATGGCAGAAAGTTTGTTAAGATTTTTATTCTTACGCACAAAGACTTCATCCACTTCTATAAGCCTGTAATCTTTCACCAGCAGATACATAATCTGATAGAAAATGCTCTTCATCTGCATGTCATAGCCGCAGGCTTTCCTGCTGTAAACTTCATACAATTCCCTGATAAGCTCCATAAAACGCTCATCTCTCCTGCCCGGCTCATGGGAGAACCATATAAACTGTTCTCCGGTAAAATATCCCTCGAACAATTTCAAAGGAATCTGGAGCACGATCGTCTCATTGGGCAGAGGCGAATCAATCGAATGCACTTCATTGGAATTTACGATCATGAAATTGCCCGGCGCCAGATGCCATTGCCTGTCGTCAACATAAAATTCCAGTTCTCCGCTGCACACCGCGAAAATTTCAATCGATCTGTGCCAGTGCTTTTCCCGGTAATAATTACCTCCGCTACCCTCAAAAATAAACAGCTTAAACGGGAATCCCGCTTCCGGTACGATAAGTTCATGTGAAAACTTCATTACTCAATCCATCCTTGCATTTGCCAGAGATATATCTTTGATCATAATTATAATTTTTTCACACACCATTTGCAACGTATGACGCTCACACTCTTCGCACTTTTCCGGCATATATTGAACTAAATACCTTGGTTTGCAGAGAATCCTGACAACCGCTGTATGAAAGGAAAGGAGTTATCAATATTAATGAGTATAAAAGGACTGGACGTCAGTGAATTTCAAGGAGAAGTGGACTGGGAGCGGGTCAAGGCCGCGGGCTATAAATTCGCAATGCTCAGGGCCGGATACGGATATAACACCGTAGACAAACAATTCAGAAGAAACGCATCCGAATGCAACCGGATCGGACTTCCCGTCGGAGCGTATTGGTTCTGCTATGCATTTTCTCCGGAGAAAGCAGTGCAGGAGGCTGACGGATGCATCGACACTGTTTCAGAATACCGCCTCGATTATCCGGTCTGCTATGACATAGAGCAGGCGTCCGCGGATTATATTGAAAAACAGGATGTGTCATTTACCCCTGCCCTGGCCAAAAACGTAGTGAAAAGCTTCTGTGACCGGATAGAAGCAAAGGGATACTATGCCATGTTTTACACAAACCGCAATTTCCTTGATACCTATCTGGGAGCGGAACTTCCAAAACGATATGCATACTGGTACGCCCGCTATACAGATCAATTCGACGGAACAAACTGCGGGATCTGGCAGTATACAAGCACCGGCCGCATACCCGGAATTACCGGGAATGTAGACCTGGATCTGGGCTATGTGGACTATCCTTCGGTTATAAAAAAAGCTGGTCTGAACCATCTTTCCGGTTCATCGCCTGCCCCGGCTCCGGTTCCCGAGTATATCACTTATGTAATCCAGCCGGGAGATACTCTCAGCGAGATTGCCCGGCGCTACGGCACAACAGTAACTGCGCTTACACGGCTCAATAAACTTTCTGATCCGGATAGAATTTACGCAGGCAATACAATCAAAGTTCCCGAAAGCGGATCTGACAGCAGCTCTTCCCCGCAGTATTATACGATCCGCTCTGGCGATACTCTCAGTGAAATCGCTCAGAAGTTCGGAACCAGCGTCAACGCTCTAACACGGCTGAACGGCATTTCCAATCCGGATCGCATCTATGCAGGTACCAGAATACGCGTGAAGTAAATTAAGATTTTCATAAAGAATTTTCTTTTTCTTTTATAGATTAAACATACTTTGGACACATTTTCTGTCTATACTATGAATCAGATAGTTGATAAAACAACTATCTCCCCCCTCATAAAGTATTGGCATCCCGGGGGAACCGGGATGTCACACTTTACTCTCATTCCTTTAGATAACTATAACAACACGGAACCCGCTGGCCGATTGGTCAGCGGGTTCTGCTGTATATTCCCCTCTCAATCTTGATCCAGAAATTATCCTCCGCCATACGCCCTTCCGTTTTCTGGATAATCATAAATGGATCATAAAACGGAAGATTCAGTTCCTGCAGCATGATCTTCATCTTATCTCTTGTTCGCGGAAAACATCTGGATTCAAGGAATTCCTCATATTCTTTGTACGTCGGATGTTCGTTTTTCCCAAACGCACGGAATACCGGGTCTGTAACAAAATTTTTTATTATAACATGCTGCGCACGTTCATCTACATCAATAACAGTGCAAAGCTGATTTTCATACATATAGCAAAGTCGAAGCGGATATTGTTTCTCGGGTATCTTCAGTTCATACAGAAGCCACGTTCTTTCCCGGAGAATACAGAGAAGGGATGCCGCCGCACCTTTCGCCTCGCTCACATAATAGATATGATTTCTTATTAGAGAGTACATCACCTATAATCCCTAAATATGAGGGGGTTTTCTCTATTTTATCCCTGATTTTTAGGGTTTTATCTTCTCCCCATACTAAAAAGGCCAGCCGTTCCCGGCTGGTCTTCCCTAAAATACTCCACACTATTCTCTTTTACAGATGTTCCACCGTATTTCTCAGAGATTTCAGATCCTGATCAAGGTGCTGATACATATCTACATAATACGGATAAAGTTTATCATAGGCATCCGCCCACTCGTCTACAGGCTGAATGATCTCGTTTACTTTTACGATCTGCTGTACTGCTTTCGTAAGATCCGGGAATACTCCAACCTTATGTCCGACGATCAGAGCGTCTCCCACCGGTACGTCTCCCGACTTGTCATCGAGAAGATATACAGGCATGCGGAGCATGGAAGCCTTGATCATTGACCAGGTACGGCTCTTTGCACCACCGCCGCAGATACGCAGGGTATCAGCTTTTGCTCCGGACGCTTTTACTGTTTCCATAACATGTCTCAGCGCATATGCCGTTCCTTCAAATACAGAACGTACAAGATCTGCTCTTGTCATATCCATTCCCATTCCGATAAACATTCCTCTTGCATATTCATTCCACAGAGGAGCTCGCTCTCCGAGGAGATACGGGAAGAAATACAGTCCGTTAGAGCCCGGCTTTGACTCCAGCGCCAATTCGTTTAAATAAGTATATATATTCAGATTATGTTTCTCTGCATACTCTCTTTCCTCTGCCGCCATTTTCTCGATAAACCATTTCAGCGCCGCGCCGCTGGTCTGGATCGGAGCATCAAATACCCACGGCATTCCGTCTATTGCGCATGGTTTTGTGACAACAGGGATATCCGGAGCGCTCTTCACATCGCTTCCTACAAATACAAGGGAAGTAGTTCCTGAAGATTCTCCTGCTTCTCCCAGACGGCTCATGCCTGTCGCATACATGGAAGCCATTGCATCGCTGCAGCCGGCAACAACCGGGATTCCGGAAATCAGGCCCGTCTCTTTAGCTGCCTCCTCTGTCACGGTTCCTATGATCTCATTGACCAGATACAGCTTCGGGAGCATTGCATCCAGATCAACTCCGATCACATCCCCAATCTCTTTTGACCAGTTCATTGTCTTGATATCCAGGCACTGTGTTCTTGTCGCCTGATCGATATCCATTGTCATCTTTCCTGTGAGCTTATAGTTTATATAAGAGCTCGCCTGAAGAAAACATGCTGTCCTGGCAAACAGTTCCGGTTCATGTTTCTTGAACCAAAGTATTTTATTCGGAAGAAAAGCCACAGCCGGCTGTCCTCCTACGATAGTAACAAATCTGTCGAATCCTATCTTATCTACTATATAATGAAGCTCTGCTGCGGATCTGTTGTCCTGATATGTCATGGCATTGCGCAGCGGCACGCCGTTTGCGTCCACCGGAAGCATTGTTACGGTATGTGAGCTTATAGAAATACCTCGAATACGTTTTACGACATCGCTGCCCGCTTTCTCTGCGAGAGTGCGGAAGATATCTACTGTATTTGACCACCATTCATTCGCATCCTGTTCCTGCATGTTGGGTCCCGGTGATAAAAAGCGGCTGGGCCTGCTTGCTTCTGCAACTGTTGTTCCATCTTCTCCGAGGATCACTGCTTTAATATTAGTAGTACCGCAGTCCATTCCAAGAAGATAATTCTCTATTTTTGCCATATCTTATTTCCCTCCAATAGAAATTCTTTGGGTGTTCCGGAACTCAAAGCTACAAACTTTATATTTGTTATATCAAGAATAACAAAAACAATACATTTCCACAAAAGGACTTTTTCCTCATCTATCTGGAAATTTCTGACCTGTTTTTCGGACAGGCCTAAACGAAGTCCTTTCTCCTTTTTCAGAAAATTTCTTCCACAATATAGCGGCAATTTTGCGTTTGAAAGTGCTTTTTCAGACAGATATACTGGAATCGAACAGAAAGGAGTTGTTTAAAAATGAAAATGAAAGCAGCATTAATGTATGGACCAAACGACATCAGAGTAGAGGAGACAGACAAGCCGGAATGCCCGTCAGACGGACTTATATTAAAGATCATGTCCGTAGGACTGTGCGGATCTGATATCAGAAATTTAACGACAGACTCAAGAAAGGGAAATTATCCTTTTATCTATGGGCACGAGATCGTAGGATATGTAGATGAAGTAGGAAAAGACGAGACAAAATATAAAGTAGGCGACCGTCTCTTCCTCTTCCCCGGTACATATTGTATGGAATGTGACGAATGTATCAGCGGACACAGCGAGAACTGCTCCAACACAGAGGTCAGCAAACTTGCGGGAACAGGCGGTTTTGCTCAGTATGTTGCGGTAAGCGGCGAGAAAATCCGCAGAGGCGGCATCTATGAGATTCCGGACGACGTATCCTTTGATGCGGCAAGCCTTGGCGAGCCTCTTACTTCTGTATTCGCCTGCCTGGAAAATGTCAAAGTAGGATATCCCGATACACTTGTTATCATCGGCGCGGGTCCTATCGGATGCTTCATGGCACAGCTTGCAAAGATCCGCGGCGCTCAGAAAGTCATCATGCTCGATCTGAACGACAAACGTCTTGAAATGTCCAAGCAGTTCGGTGTAGACGTCACAGTCAACAGTTCAAAAGAGGATCCGATCGAAGCCGTACAGAAACTGACCAACGGGAAAGGCGCTGACAAAGTCATCTCAGCAACACCTGCAAACGCTACTCAGACACAGAGCATCCACATGGTTAAAAAAGGCGGTCTTGTAGTATTCTTCGGCGGTGTACCGAAGGGATCCATGACAGAGCTTGACTGCAACCTGATCCACTATAACAACATCTGGATCAAAGGCCACTTCGGAGCCTCCTACAGCCAGTCAAAGCGTGCCTTCCAGCTGGCGATCTCTCCGACATTCCCGACGGAGAAATTCATCACTCACATCCTTCCGCTTGACAAGATCAACGAAGGAATCCAGCTTACAAAGACAGGCGAAGCTATCAAGGTAGTCCTTCATCCATGGGATGAATAAAAATACATAAAACCATTCCATTATTTGTGTGTATAAATCTTCTCTTCCAAATCAAAAGCGCTGTCGCATCATGCGGCAGCGCTTAAATCATTCAATCAGACCTTCATGCACAAACGCCTTCCATATCCCGTCCTCTTTTACAGAATCCGTCACGTAATCCGCCTTCTCTTTCACACTCTCCGGCGCATTTCCCATAGCAATGCCTCTTCCCGCAAGAGAGAGCATTTCCAGATCATTAGTGCTGTCTCCTACTCCGATCACATCTTCCCTGGCGAATCCTGAAGCTTTCAGGACAGCCTGTATTCCTCTGGCTTTACTGACGTCAGGTGGCGTGATCTCAGCCGCCCAGCCGCTCCCAAAAGGCGCGCTCAGTTCCACGATATGGAATACATGCTCCCACTTCTCCATCATCTCCTCCCGCAGTTCCCGTTGACAGAAAACGACCAGCTTGTCCACCTGATCCACATCCGTCACTGTCTCCACGAGCACCGGGCGGATTATATCTGTCTCGCAGACTCCCGTTACCGCTTTATATCTTTCCCAGTCGCTTTTCAGAAGATACGTATGCCTGTGATTTTCCATCTCCACAATGCAGTCATTTTTTAAGAGCCACACCATGAATTCCATGTACAGTGTTATGCTGAATACACAGTGTGAAACGCATTCTCCCTCATACTCGGCATAGCTTCCCGAGCTTGCTACTACTCCGTCGAATCCGATATCCAGCACTCTTTTTTCAATGCGGGGATATGGCCTGCCCGTGCTCAGACATACCTTATGGCCGTTCTTCTGCGCTTCATGTATGGCTTTTACAGCGCTTTCGGGTATTGTGCCGTCGAAATCCCTTATCGTACCGTCGATATCCAAAAAAATAATTTTTCTCATAGGAATGTCCTCACCTTTCCCGGAATTGTTTATATGTTTATATACTGAAGAAAACCAGGCTTACACCTGGTTTTCTTTTGGCATAACAGCCATTATGAATATGTATTGCTTGAATTTTCCAGCTTAATCATTCTGTGAATCCAGCGCCTGAGCATCAGTAGTAGGAGCTTTCACACATGCGATAATACCGATGATTGCAAGAGCGATCGCTGAGATGATGAAACGGTTTGCGATATCATCTCCCATTACAGATGCCATTGCATTTACGATATAAGCGGAAATAAAGTTTCCTACATTATATGTAGCAGATACGATAGCGATAGCCAGGGAAGCCTGAGCCGCCGGAACCATGTTCGCCGCGAATGTAACTGCACCCGGATTACGGATAGCAAAACCAAATCCTACGATCACAGCGCCCACGCAGATAACCGGAAGGCTTGTGGAGAAACCAACCATGGCTGTTCCTATTGCCATCAGGATGATTGCAGCGCCGATCGTAAATCTCTTGAAGATCTTAACTGTATTTCCAAGTACAAGCCCTCCGACGATACCTACGACCTGCATGATAGAGGAAACAGTACCTGCTGTAGAAGCGTCTCCGATTCCGTTTCTGTCGATGTACATCGCAATGTTTGTGTTAAATGTAGCTACGAAAATACCTGTGATCAGACAGAGCACTCCGAAGTAAACCATGCTTCCGGAAATGCCGGCTTTTGTTTTTTCTGTCTGCTGAACTACCTCTCCCTTCGGCACTGTCAGAAGTACGATGATGATGATCGGGATACAGATCAGGAATACAAGGTATCCTCTGTGCCATCCTGCCATTGCCGTAAAGAGACCGCTTCCCTTTGCGATGATGGCGCCGCCGATACTTACGAATATAGACTGGAATCCCATCATACGTGACTTGTCAATACCTGTAAAGTAATCTGAGATCAGTGAGGAACTTACAACTACGACCAGTGACAGACCTGCACCGATCACAACGCTTGCCGCATAGAGCATCCAAAGCTGTGAATTCAGGAACTGAGGCATAAAACCACCGATCAGCATGAGTACTGTACCGATCACTGCGATATTTCTCTTTGTGATCTTTGGCTCAAGCAGCGGCTCGATGAACATCATCGGCAGTGTTGTAAGATTGATAAGTGTCAGTACGATCTGTATGGCAGAATCGCTTGCCTCCGGGAAAGATTTCCCCACCTCTGCCAGGATTGGTGACAGAGAGCTGTTACAGGACATTGTCAGTGACATGATCAGAAGTCCTGCCGCTATTACCTTTTTGCTTTTTCCTTGAGACATTTTCTCTCCTCCTTTTATTCTCTTGTATTATCTTTTCCAGATATATTTTCTGTCTTCGCCCTTCAGATAAGCCAGAACTTCCTGTGACATCATCTCACCGGACCAGTTGTCAACATCCGTTGTAAGACCTGCCATATGCGGCGTACATACAACATTCCTCATGGAAAGGAGCGGATGATTAGCCGGAACAGGCTCTTTCCAGTACACATCGATTGCCGCGCCTGCGATCTCTTTGTTCTGCAGAGCTTCTACGAAATCTTTCTGATCGATGACTGCAGCTCTTGCCGTATTGATCAGGATTGCCGTCGGTTTCATCTTGGAGAACCAGTCTTTGTTAACGATACCCTTTGTAGAATCCAGTACCGGAAGGTGGATGCTTACCATGTCGCTCTCTGAGAGCATTGTGTCAAGATCTACCGCTTTCGCGCCGTCCGCCTCGATCTTCTCAGCCGGAAGATACGGATCGTAAGCAAGTATCTCCATTCCGAACGCTTTCGCGCGTACAGCCACCTCGCGGCCGATAGCGCCGTATCCCGCGATACCGAGTTTCTTTCCGTAGAGTTCGAAGCCGATGCCGTAATCTGTGTACGGATGCTTCTCATCCAGCGGACCCCAGATCACGTTCTTTACATCCGGCACATCATAGATATCATCTACAGGCTCGCCCAGGTGCTCGCCTTTCTGAAGTCCTGTGGCAGCCAGAGTGATCTTTCTGGCAACTGCAAGCATAAGTCCGATATTGTACTCGGCAACCGCTACACGGTTACGTCCCGGAGTGTAGGAAAGCGGGATACCTGCTGCCTTAAGCACTTCGTTATCAACAGTTACCGGTGTTCCTTTTGCCACACCGATGAATTTCATACCGGAATCGATCCACTCTTTCAGAGTGTCCGCACCGGCGTTCTCATCACCGAGAACAACGATTTCATAACCTTTACATTCTTCTCTTGTCATATCCTCTGTGACATTTCCCTTGCCGTGTTTGAGTTCTCCGGCGATCGTGATATCACAGTATTCTTCTATTTCCTGCCTTCTCTTTTCCGGCAGCTGTGTACATAAAACCAATTTTTTCTTCATAATGATTTTCACCCTCCTGTTTTATACTCTGAGCGCACTGTAATACGCCGTATTCATGGCGTCGTAGATCTTTCCTACTTTCTTACAGTCGCCGATAATGTAATATTCATCTACAAGATCTGTAAGGGCATCCACTTTATCCCATGGTGATCTGAATCCGAGTGCGCATACAACGGTATCCGCTTCAAGGAGCAGATCTTTCCCGTCCTTCTCGCAAAGGACTCCTTC